>NZ_KB906558.1:0-280608 GCF_000381505.1 Thioalkalivibrio sp. ALM2T | reverse complement strand
GATGCGTTCGGGTTACCCCGAGCCCGGTACGGTTCATGGTAGCGATCCGTGAACCGCAAGACACAAGGATGCGTTGAGCGCAGCGAAACGCATCACCATCGAGAACCCGGAATGTCGCCGCCTTCCGACCGATGCGTTTCGCTGCGCTCAACAGCATCCTACCCCGCCAAATGCGGCTCCGGCGCCGTGCCCTTTTTGGCTTTCTCCGTGCCCTCCGTGTCCTCTGTGGTGCAATACGCCCTTCTTCGTGCGCTGCGTGGTGAAAAAAGGTCTTTCGTCCGAAGGGTTACAATCCCCGTATGAGTCATTCCCCCGAAGGCGATCTGTTCGGCCCCGATCCGGACGTGGCCTCGCCCGAACCCGAACCGACCCCGGTAGCCCCGGATCCGTCGGCGCCGCTGGCCGAGCGCATGCGTCCGGCGCGGCTCGACGAGATGGTCGGCCAGGACCACCTGGTTGGCGCCGATGCCGCGCTGCGCCAGGCGATCGAGCAGGGCCAGACCCCTTCGATGATCCTCTGGGGCCCGCCCGGCTGCGGCAAGACGACGCTCGCGCGGCTGGTGGCGGCGGCCGGAGCCCAGCGCCTGGTCACGCTGTCCGCCGTGCTGGCCGGGGTCAAGGACGTCCGTGCGGTCGTCGAAGCCGCGAAGACCCGCCGCCGCAACGGTGTCGGGACGCTGCTGTTCATCGACGAGATCCATCGCTTCAACAAGGGCCAGCAGGACGCACTGCTGCCGCACATCGAGGACGGCACGCTGACCTTCGTCGGCGCGACCACCGAGAATCCTTCGTTCGCACTCAACAGCGCGCTGCTGTCGCGCGCGCGGGTCTATCGCATGGAGGCGGTCGGGGCGGAGGCCATCGAGGCTCTGATCGACCGGGCCCTCAATGACCCCGAGCGCGGTCTGGGCGGGCGCGGTCTGACGCTGGACCCTGAGGAGCGTCAGCGCCTTGCGCGCGCCGCCGATGGCGATGCCCGGCGTGCCCTGAACTGGCTGGAGACCGCCTCGGACCTGGCGCGCGATGGCGCCATCACCGGCGACGCGCTGCGCGCGGTGATGGGGGCGCAGTCACTGGCCTTCGATCGTCAGGGCGATGCCTTCTACGACCAGATCTCCGCCCTGCACAAGTCAGTGCGCGGGTCCGATCCGAACGCCGCGGTGTACTGGCTCACCCGCATGCTGGATGCGGGCTGTGACCCGGACTACCTCGGTCGCCGCCTGCTGCGCATGGCCTACGAGGACATTGGCCTGGCCGCGGTTGGCCTCGGTGCGCGGGTGCTGGCGGCCTGGCAGACCATGGAACGTCTGGGCCGGCCGGAAGGCGATCTGGCGCTGGTACAGGCAGTGATCGAATTGGCCTCCGCACCCAAGAGCAACAGCGCCTATGCCGCGCTGAACGGCGCCCGGGCCGCCATCCGCGACAGCGGCAGCGCGGGCGTGCCCCTGCACCTGCGCAATGCCCCGACCGAGCTGATGCGTGCCGAGGGCTTCGGTGCCGGGTATCGCTACGACCACGACGAACCGGACGGGTTTGCGCGCGGACAGGTCTATCTGCCCGAAGGGCTGGAAGAAGCGCGCTTCTATAGTCCGCGCCGGGATGGCACCGAACGCGCGCTGGCGGAGCGACTGGAGCGTCTGCGCGGCAGCGGCGGTGAAGACCCCGGGGACGGGGGCTGACGGGGTGACATGAGGATTCGACATCACAAGCGCTGGCTGACGGTCGCGGCGATCCTGTTCGGGGTCTCGCTGGCGTGGATCCTGTTGACCACCGAGTGGCCCAGCCTCGGCGTTCCGCTGGGCGAGCTGGAGGTCTGGCTGCTCAGCTGGGGCCCTGGGGCCTACCTGGTATTCGTGCTGGCGTTTGTCGTGCTGGCCCTGTTCCCGCTGCCGAGCACCTTCTGGATCCTGCTGGGCGGGGCCTTGTTCGGTCCCTTCACCGGTGGCGCCCTTAGTCTGCTGGCGGCCACCGTGGCGGCGGTCATCGCCTTTATGCTGGCCCGTACCTGGCTGCAGCCCTGGCTGGTCCCGCGCATGGGGCCGCGCAGTACCCGGCTGCGCGAGGATGTAGAGGCAGAGGGCTGGCGCGTGGTGGCCCTGACCCGGCTGGTGCCGGTGTTTCCGTTTGCGCCCACCAACTATGCCCTGGGACTGGTGCGCCTGCCGCTGCCCGTGTTTGCACTAACGACGGTGGTGGCGCTGATCCCGGGCCTGTTCGCCTATGCCTGGCTGGGGCATGCCACCCGCGAGGTGGCCAGTGGTGCCGACAGCGGGGTGCAACTGGGTCTGGCGCTGCTCGCGGTGCTGGCATTGCTGCTGTTGCTGCCGCGCCTGGTGCGGCGCATCTGGCTGGGACAGAAGATGCTGCGCTCGGAGTCAGACCCAGGCGAGCAGGACTCCGAGGCCCAGGGCGAAGAACAGCAGCGCGGCGAGCGCGCGTAGCAGCCGCAGCGGCAGGTGGCAGGCGAAGCGCTGTCCCAGCCATACGACCGGCGCATTGGCCAGGACCATGCCGATGGTCGAGCCGATCACGACCAGGATCAGGTTGTCGAAGGTCGCGGCCAGCGCGGCGGTAGCCACCTGCGTCTTGTCGCCCATCTCGACCAGGAAGAACAGCACCGTGGTGGTCCAGAACACGCCGTGTTTCGAGGGGGCTGGCAGCTCGTCCTCGCTATCCGGCACCAGCACCCAGGCGGCCATGACGATGAACCCGAGCCCCAGCCCCCAGCGCAGCCACTCGTCCGGCACGCTCGCGCCGATCCAGACGCCGGCCAGCGCGGCGAGGAAGTGATTGGCCAGGGTCGCCACCACGATGCCCCAGATGATGGGCCAGGTCTGCTGGTAGCGGCAGATCAGGAGCAGCGCGAGGAGCTGGGTCTTGTCGCCCATCTCGGCGATGGCGACGATGACGGTGGAGACGAGCAGGGCTTCCATGATGGTCTTCCGGACCGGGCGGCTACTGCGGACCGCGGTGGTGAGGCCAGGGGGTTCCCGGGCCTGCCGAGTCGCGCCCCCCTGAAGCTGGCAAAAGTGTAGAAGGCGGCCCCGTTGCCGGCAAGAACGGGCTGCGCCGTGCGCGGGCCTTGGGTAGGATGCGCACGATGAAAGCCTTCGTACGCTGGGTCGATCGCGCACCGCTGTGGCTGTTTGCCCTGCTGGTGGCCACGCTGGGCCTGGCCCCCTGGATCCCCGAGCCGCATGTCGCGGAGAAGCTGCGCTGGTTGCTCGCCGGCGAGCTGACCCGGGTGCGGGACACCCTCGACCTGGTCATGCACGCCATCCCCTGGCTGCTGATGGCCTTCAAGCTCTACCGGACCAGCGTTACGGTTAGGGGCAGGCCCTGATCCGAGTGTTTCTCCGCGGCTTGTGGGAAATCGACGCCGGCCGTGCCTGCCGCTAGGGTTGCAGCACGTTTCAAGCACTCAGGAGAACCCCATGCGCTTTATTGTTGCTGTCACCGCCGGTACCGACGACCCCACCCGTGCGACGCTCGGCATGATCGCCGCCAACGTGGCCAAGCAGCAGGGCCATGACGTGACCGTCTGGCTGCAGGGCGAGGCCGTGAACATCGCCAACCGCAATGTCTACGACAAGATCGTCGGCCACAACATGCCGGCAATGAAGGACATCGTCGATTCACTGGTCAGTGAAGGCGTCCCGTTCTGGGCCTGCGAGGCCTGCGCCAAGGGCCGCGACGTCGGCGAACACAACTTCCTGCCGAACGCCGAGATGGCCGGCATGGGCCAGTACGTCCAGGCCGTCGCCGACTTCGACCGCTCGATGAGCTTCTGATCGTTCATCGTTGCTCGCGCGCGGGGGTGTGATCCCCCGCTCGTTCTGATCTCCCGCCCCTGCCAGTGCCCCGAACTGGCACATTGCATGCTTGTTTGTTCCGCGAGGCATCCGCGGATCATGAGCATGAGTCAGAATCTCCCCCCGAATACCCTATCGCCGAGCGTTTCGTATGAAGAGGCCATTGGCGATTTCCTGGTCGCCTCGCGCAAATGCGAGGTAGTGAGCCTGGAGCGCCTGCTGGAGGCCGTGCAACTGGTCGGGCGCATCCGGGCCCTAGTGCATCAACTGCAGCGTGAACGCGGCGCTTCCAGCCTCTGGATCGGCTCGGCTGGCCAGCGTTATGCCGAGGAGCTGGGGCAGTATCGAACCGAATCCGACACCACGGCGGCGGCCTTTCGCGAACACCTTGATGGCTGGTTACAGCCGGGGGCCTGTGCCCACGCGCGCAGCCGGTTGCTGGGGCGCATGGCATTGGCCCTGCACGGGCTGTCCGGGCTGCCCAGCCTGCGCGAGGAGGTCAACGAGCGCACGCTTTCGCCGATGGAGGCGATGCGCGGATTCAGCGAACTGATCCGGTCGCTCCTGGCCGTGGTATTCGAGGCAGCGGATTCGGCTACTGACCCGGAGGTCTCCGGTGCGTTGGTCGCTCTTTTGAACTTCATGCAGGGCAAGGAGCTTGCGGGTCAGGAACGCGCGATCGGTGCTGCGGGCTTTGGCCAGGGCGTGTTTGACGGCGAACTGCGCCAGGCGCTGTTACACCGTATCGATGCCCAGGAACGTTCGTTTCGCATCTTCTCCGAGTTCGCCCCGGAATCGGCCTGCGGAGCCTGGCGTCAATTACAGGGCGCGAGCTTCGCCGCCGAGGTCGAGCGCCTGCGCCGTCAGGCCTGCACCCAGGCCGATGGTCAGCCGGCCCCGGCCCCGGCCCGGGCCGAGGCGTGGTTTGCCTGCACGACTGCGCGTATCGACGCGATGAAGGAGATCGAGGATCGGCTGGAGATGCACCTGAACGAGTGCTGCTCCGCGCGCATCGTGGCGGATCGCGCGGACCTGGGTGCGGTGCGTGACCGTATCGCGCAATTGGCCGAGTCGGAGTTACGCGACAGCGTGCCGTATGCGGTGTTCTTCGGTGCGCCCGAGGGGCTGGATTCCGACGGCGTGGGCGGCGATAACCCGCTCAATGTGCCGATCGTCGGACATTCGGTGATGGACCTGGTGCAACGCCAGGCCAGTCGTCTGCAGTCGGTGGAGGACGAGCTGCAGGCGGCGCGCCAGGCCTTGGCCGAGCGCAAGACCATTGAGCGAGCCAAGGCACTGCTAATCCAGCATCGCGGCCTGACGGAGGACCAGGCCTACAAGCTCCTGCGCCAGACTGCGATGAACCAGAACCGGCGTCTGGCCGAGGTGGCCGAGGCGACCGTCGCCATGTCTGACCTGCTGGGGAAGGGCCTGTAGTCCGGCCCCATGGGGAAAGGGGCCGGGGGCTGTATCGCGACGCACCAATGCGGTTCACTTGCACCTCCAATGCGCCCCAGGGTGGTGCCTCAAGCGGTTTGATCCGGGCCTCGAACCCCTCAAGGGTTCGACTCCATGCGGCGAACCGTCCGATTTTTCCGCGCCATGGCGCGATTGTTTCCCGCAGGGTCGCCTAGCAACGGCTAATTGGCACACCTCCTGCAGGAGTATGGGCAAGACGAGCCAATGGCGGTTCGTCGTCTGACAACAGGGAGACCCGCTGACCGGGCCTCCCATGGGACTGGACAAAGGCGTCCATCACCCGGCTGCACGAGCAGCCGGGCTGATGCGACGCCTTTTTTCGTTTTTGCACGGGAATTCTGACTAGGGGAGTGAGCCCGCAATGACTGATCACACAAACGACACGAAGAAGACCTCCGGACTGTCGCGCCGGCGTTTCCTGGGCGGCGTGGCTGCAGGTATCGGCGCAACCGCGATGGGTATGTCGGGCGCCGCGCCCTGGGGGTATGCAAAGGCTGGCAACGGCAAGCCGGAGACCACCGAGGCGAAGCTCGGGTTTATTGCCCTGACGGATGCCGCACCGCTTTTTATTGCGCTGGAGAAGGGCTTTTTCGCCGCTCACGGCATGCCCGATGTGCAGGTGCTGAAGCAGTCCTCTTGGGGCACGGTGCGCGACAATCTGGATCTGGGGTCGCAACGCGGCGGAATCGATGGCTCGCACATCCTCACGCCAATGCCCTACCTGATCCATCGCCGGGGCACGCCGATGACGATCCTCGCGCGACTGAACCTGGCCGGGCAGTGCATCTCGGTCGGGGATGAGTACGCGGACCTGAAGGTCGGCACCGACACCACGGAGTTCAAGGGCGCCCTGGCCGAGAAGGCCGCCGGCGGTGACGACATTCGTGCGGCGATGACCTTCCCCGGCGGCACCCATGACCTGTGGATCCGCTACTGGATGGCCGCCGGCGGGATCGATCCGGACCGCGACATCGCCACCATCGTGGTCCCGCCAGCGCAGATGGTCGCCAACATGCGCGTGGGTTCCATGGACACCTTCTGTGTCTGCGAGCCGTGGAACATGCAGTTGATCAATCAGGGCATCGGTTACACCGCCAACACCACCGGCGAACTGTGGCACAACCACCCGGAGAAGGCGCTGGGCATGCGTGCCGACTGGGTGGAGGCTCATCCGAACGCGGCGCGCGCCCTGACCATGGCGGTGATGGAGGCGCAGATGTACTGCGAGGACCCGGCGAACAAGGAGGAGGTCGCCGAGATCTGCTCGCGCCGGCGCTACATCCACGCCCCGTACGGCGACATCATCGACCGCATGCAGGGGAACTTCGACTACGGCACCGGCCGCGTGGTCGAGGACCACCCGGACCAGATGCGCTACTGGAAGGACCAAGCCTCCTACCCGTTCAAGAGCCACGATCTGTGGTTCCTCACCGAGGACATTCGCTGGGGCTACTTGCCGCCGGACCTGGACATGCAGGCCTTGGTGGACGAGGTGAACCGCGAGGACATCTGGCGCGAGGCCGCTGCCGAGCTGGGTATCGACTCCGCCGACATCCCCGAGTCCACCTCGCGCGGCAAGGAGGCGTTCTTCGACGGCAAGGTCTTCGACCCGGAAGACCCGCAGGCCTACCTCGACAGCCTGGAAATCAAGGCGATCGCGTCCTGACGCCGTCGTCCGACGACACTCGAACAAACGATTCAAGAGGATTTCGCGATGAGTGCCATTCTCGACCGCACCATGACCTTCGGCTCCGGGCGCGAGCGCCCGGCGGCCGCGGGTGCGACCACCCAACCCGTGGCCAGGAAGGTCGCGACGACCGCGACCAAGCCGCGCAAGATCCCCGGGGGCGACCCCGGGGCCTGGGGCCGGCGCCTGCGCCACACCGCGGCGGTGGTGGTGCCGCCGGTGATTGTCACGGCGCTTTTTTTGCTCATCTGGGAGATGATGGCGTCATCCCAGGGAGCCGTGTTGCCCGCCCCGAGTCAGGTGATCACCGACACCTGGGAACTGATCGTCAACCCGTTCTACGACTATGGCGGTAATGACGTCGGCATGGCCTGGCAGTTGCTTGCCAGCCTTGAGCGCGTGGCCTACGGCTATGCGCTGGCGGTGGTCGCCGGTATCGGCCTGGGCGTGCTGGTGGGCCAGTCCACCTGGGCGATGCGCGGACTTGACCCGCTGTTCCAGGTGCTGCGCACCGTGCCGCCGCTGGCCTGGCTGCCGATCTCGCTGGCCGCGTTCCAGGCCAGCAATCCGTCGGCGATCTTCGTGATCTTCATCACCGCGATCTGGCCGATCATCATCAACACCTCGGTCGGCATCCGGAATATCTCGCAGGACTACGTGAACGTGGCCCGCGTGCTGCGCCTGAACGGCTTCGAGTACTTCACCAAGATCATGCTCCCGGCCGCCGCGCCGTATGTCTTCTCCGGTTTGCGCATCGGGATCGGTCTCGCCTGGCTGGCGATCGTGGCCGCCGAGATGTTGATCGGCGGTGTCGGCATCGGCTTCTTTATCTGGGATGCCTGGAACGCCTCCATGCTCAGCGACATCGTGCTCGCACTCGTCTACGTCGGCCTGGTCGGGTTCTTCCTCGACCGTCTGGTTGCCATCGTCGGCAATTGGGTTACCCGTGGCACGCAGGCCGGCTGAGTCGGCCCCTCACAGGAGAAACATCATGACCAGCTATCTCTCCATCGAACACGTCCACAAGACCTTCGGCGAAGGGCCTTCGGCGACCGAGGTGCTGCGCGACGTCGACCTACACGTGGACCGTAGCGAGTTCATCTCCATCATCGGCCACTCCGGCTGCGGCAAATCGACGGTGCTCAACATCGTCGCCGGGCTGCTGGAGACCAGTACCGGCGCGGTGATCCTGGACGGCAAGGAAGTCAGCAAGCCGGGACCGGATCGCAGCGTGGTGTTCCAGAACCACTCGCTGCTGCCCTGGCTGACGGTGCGCGACAACGTGGGCCTGGCGGTGGACAAGACGTTCCGTGGTAAGAAATCCCGCGCCGAACGCCGTGAGTGGGTACTCGCGACGCTCGAGATGGTCGGCATGAGCCATGCGCTCGACAAGCGCCCGGACGAGATCTCGGGCGGCATGAAGCAGCGCGTGGGCATCGCCCGGGCGCTGGCCATGGAGCCGAAGGTGTTGCTGATGGACGAGCCCTTCGGTGCACTGGACGCACTGACCCGGGCCCACCTGCAGGACGAGGTGATGCGCATCCAGTCCGATCTGGGCAACACCGTGCTGATGGTCACCCACGACGTGGACGAGGCGGTGCTGCTATCCGATCGCATCGTGATGATGACCAACGGTCCGGCGGCGACCATCGGGCAGGTGCTGGATATCGAGCTGGAACGCCCGCGCGACCGCCTGGCGATGGCCGACAACGCGGAATACAACCACTACCGGGCCGAGGTGTTGCGCTTCCTCCATGAACGCCACAGAAACCCGGAAGCGGAGGCCGCGTGATGAACGGCTCAAGCGAAAAGCCGCGGCTTGTACTGGTCGGCAACGGCATGGCCGGGATGCGCACGGTCGAGGAGCTGCTGAAGCTCAAGCCCGACATGTACGACATCACCGTGTTCGGTGCCGAACCCTGGGGCAATTACAACCGCATCATGCTCTCGCCGGTGCTGGCCTCGGAGAAGACCGTCGACGAGATCATGCTGAACGACGATGCCTGGTACGCCGAGCACGGGATCACCCTGCACAAGGGCAAGCGCATCGAGCGGATCGACCGTGTCGGTCGCCGGGTGATCGCGGAGGACGGCACCGAGGCACCGTATGACCGGCTGTTGCTGGCGACCGGCTCGGATCCGGTGATGATCCCGGTGCCGGGCGCCGATCTCGACGGCGTGGTCGGCTTCCGCGACATCCACGATGTCGACGCGATGCTGGCGTCCAGCCGCGTGCATCGGCGTGCGGTGGTCATCGGCGGTGGGCTGCTGGGGCTGGAGGCCGCGAACGGCCTGATGCGCCAGGGCATGGACGTGACCGTGGTGCATCTGATGGATCACCTGATGGAGCGCCAGCTGGACGCCGCGGCGTCCGGCATGCTGCGCGCTTCGCTGGAGGAACGCGGCATGCATTTTCGCATGGCGCACCAGACCCAGGCGATCCTCGGGGACGCGCGCGTCACGGGCGTGCGCTTTGCCGATGGCAGCGAGATCGACACCGATCTGGTGGTGATGGCCGTCGGCATCCGCCCGAATGCCGCGCTGGCCGAGTCCTCCGGGCTGCACTGCGAACGCGGCGTGGTCGTGAACGACACCATGCAGACCTATGACCCGGCGATCTACGCGGTCGGGGAGTGCGTGCAGCATCGTGGGGCCACCTATGGCCTGGTCGCGCCGCTGTGGGAGCAGGCCAAGGTCTGCGCCAACCACCTGGCGGAGTACGGGATCGGGCGCTACGAGGGCTCGATCACCTCGACCAAGCTGAAGGTCACCGGGATCGACCTGTTCTCCGCCGGCGACTTCAGCGGCGACGAGACCACCGAGGATCTGGTGTTCCAGGACGCCGCGCGCGGCGTCTACAAGCGCCTGGTGCTGAAGGATAATCGCATCCAGGGCGCAGTGCTCTACGGCGACACCCTGGATGGCTCCTGGTACTTCCAGTTGATGCGCGACGGCACGCCGGTCGCCGATATCCGCGAGAACCTGCTGTTCGGCCAGGCGCATATCGGCGACTCCGGCCACGGCGACGAGGCCTCGCGCGTGGCGGCGATGCCGGACAACGCCGAGATCTGCGGCTGCAACGGTGTGTGCAAGGGGGATATCGTCCAGGCGATCAGCGAGCACAAGCTGTTCACGCTGGAGGACGTGCGCGCCCACACCAAGGCCTCGAACTCCTGCGGTTCCTGCACCGGACTGGTCGAGTCGCTACTGGCGACCACGCTGGGCGGGGACTACTCCGACGCCCCGGCGAAAAAGCCCGTCTGCGCCTGCACCGACCACAGCCACGACGAGGTCCGCGCGGCGATCACCGGCGACGGCCTGAAGACCATGGACGCGCTATTCGCGGCCCTCGGCTGGAAGACCCCGAACGGCTGTCATGTCTGCCGCCCGGCGCTCAACTACTACCTGCTGGCGGCCTGGCCGAAGGAGTACCAGGACGACGCCCAGTCGCGTTTCATCAACGAGCGTGCCCACGGCAACATCCAGAAGGACGGGACCTACTCGGTGATCCCGCGCATCTGGGGCGGGGTGACCACGCCGGCCGAGCTGCGCGCGATCGCCGAGGTGGCCGAGCGCTACCAGGTGCCCACGGTCAAGTTCACCGGCGGCCAGCGCATCGACCTGCTGGGCGTGGAAAAGAGCGACCTGCCAGCGATGTGGCGCGATCTCGGCCAGGCCGGGTTCGTCTCCGGTCATGCCTACGGCAAGGCCCTGCGTACGGTGAAGACCTGTGTCGGCTCCGAGTGGTGCCGTTTCGGCACCCAGGACTCCACCGGCCTCGGCATTCAACTGGAGCGGATGAGCTGGGGCTCGTGGACCCCGCACAAGTTCAAGATGGCCGTTTCCGGCTGCCCGCGTAACTGCGCCGAGGCGACGATCAAGGACCTTGGTGTGGTCTGCGTGGACTCCGGCTACGAGCTGCATGTAGGCGGCAACGGCGGGGTGAAGGTCCGCGCGACCGACTTCCTCTGCAAGGTGGAGACCGAGGCCGAGGTGCTCGAATACGCCGGGGCCTTCATGCAGCTCTACCGCGAGGAGGCGCGCTACCTGGAGCGCACCGCGCCATGGATCGAACGCGTCGGCCTGACCCGGGTGAAGGAACGCCTGGTGGAGGACGCCGAGAACCGCGCCGTGCTGTATGCGCGCTTCCTCGAGTCGCAGGAGGTGGCGCAAGTGGACCCCTGGGCCGAGCGGGCCGCCGGGCACGCGGCGCATGAGTTCATTCCCATCCGGCCGGTGGATGGCACGCCGGGGACCCCGCGTCCGGAGGTGTCGGCATGAGCTGGACCGCGATCTGTCATCTCGATGAGATCCCGCCGCTGGGTGCGCGGGTCGTTGCCGGCCCCAACGGCGATATCGCCGTGTTCCGCACTGCGGACGATCGGGTCTTCGCGCTACGCGACCAGTGCCCGCACAAGGGCGGGCCACTGTCGCAGGGCATCGTCCACGGCGAACGCGTGACCTGCCCACTGCACAACTGGGTGATCGACCTGCAATCCGGCGCAGCCACCGGCGCGGATTCGGGTTGCACGCATGCCTTCCCGATCCGCGTGACCGAGGGCCAGGTGTGGCTGGACCTGTCCGCCTCCGCCGCTGATTCGGACGCGGCACCGGTGGTTGACTGCCGCGAGGCGGGCTGAGATGGCCACGTTCGACGCCTTGACGCGCACCACCTGCCCCTATTGCGGGGTCGGCTGTGGTGTGGAGGTGACTGCGACACCGGGAGCCGAGTTTCCGGTGGCGGTGCGCGGCGACACCACCCATCCGGCGAACGCCGGACGCCTGTGTTCCAAGGGGGCGGCGCTGGCCGAGACCCTGGGGGACGAGGGCCGGCTGTTGCATCCGGAGATCGAGGGCGCGCGCGTCGATTGGGACACGGCGCTGGATCATGTCGCGGGCGGCTTTCGCGAGGCGATCGACCGCCACGGGCCGGATGCCGTGGCGTTGTATGTCTCGGGGCAGATCCTGACCGAGGACTACTATGTAGCCAACAAGCTGATGAAGGGCTTCGTCGGCTCGGCCAACATCGACACCAATTCGCGGCTTTGCATGTCCACGGCCGTGGCCGCACACACCCGCGCCTTCGGCATGGATGGCGTGCCCGGGAGCTACACCGACTTCGAGCAGGCTGACTTGGTCGTGGTGGTCGGCTCCAACATGGCCTGGGCGCACCCGGTTCTGTTCCAGCGCCTGCAGGCCGCGCGCGCGGCGCGCCCCGAGATGAAGCTGGTGGTGATCGATCCGCGGCGCACGGCCACCGCCCAGGCGGCCGACCTGCACCTGCCGCTGGCGCCGGGCACGGATGCCTGGCTGTTCAACGGCCTGCTGGATCACCTGCGCCGCGAGGATGCCCTGGACCCGGCATTTCTCGAACGCCATATCGACGGTTTTGCGGACGCCCTGGCGGCGGCGCGCGCCTCCAGCCCATCGATTGCCGTGACCGCCGAGGCCTGCGAACTGGATCCCGAGGCGGTGGCCACCTTCTTCCGCTGGTTTGCGCGAACGGAGCAGACGGTTACCGCGTTCTGCCAGGGCATCAACCAGTCCGACAGCGGCGTGGACAAGGCCGGAACGATCCTGAACGTGCACCTCGCCACCGGCCGCATCGGGCGCCCCGGCATGGGCCCGTTCTCGCTGACCGGTCAGCCCAACGCGATGGGTGGGCGCGAGGTCGGCGGGCTGGCCAGCCAGTTGGCCGCGCACATGGGCTTCGACGACGAGGCCCTGGACCGTGTGGGCCGTTTCTGGGGCGCACCGAATCTGGCGCGCAAGCCGGGGCTGAAGGCGGTGGATCTGTTCCGCGCGGTCGAGTCGGGGCAGGTGAAAGCGATCTGGATCATCGGCACCAACCCCTTGTTCAGCCTGCCCGAAGCCGAGCGCTTCGAGCGGGTCCTGCGCGACTGCCCGCTGGTCGTGGTCTCCGACTGCGTGCGCGAGACCGAGACGACCCGCGTGGCCGATGTGCTGTTACCAGCGACCACCTGGGGCGAGAAGGACGGCACGGTGACTAATTCCGAGCGGCGCATCTCGCGCCAGCGCCCGTTCCGGGAAGCCCCGGGCGAGGCCCGCCACGACTGGTGGGCGCTGGTCGAGGTCGCCCGCCGCCTGGGCTTTGCCGAGGCCTTCCCCTATACGCAGCCGGTGGAGATTCTCCGCGAGCATGCGGCCCTGTCCGCGTTCGAAAACGACGGCACCCGTGACTTCGACATCGGCGCCCTGGCCGACATAGACGCGGATGCCTTTGAAGCCCTCGAACCCGTGCAGTGGCCAGTTCCGGCCGGCAGCAAGACAAGCACCGCGCACCTCTACGCCGATGGCCAATTCTTTACGGCCAACGGCCGGGCATGGCTCGCCGCCGTGACCCCGCAATCCCCGACCGACACGATCGATGCCGCCTATCCGTTGCGCCTGAACACCGGCCGCATCCGCGACCAGTGGCACAGCATGACCCGTACCGCCCGCACCCCGCGCCTGAGTGCCCACCAGCCGGAACCGTTCGTCGAAATCCATCCGGTGGATGCCGGGCTTTTTCGCGTGCAAGCAGGTGACCTGGCCGAGGTGACCAGCCGCCACGGGCGCCTGCTGGCGCGGGTGCAGGTGAGTCGCGAGCAGCGTCCCGGAAGCGTGTTCGTGCCGATGCACTGGAGCCGGCCGATCGCGCGCCTCGCGCGGGTGGACGCCCTGGTGCCCGCGCATGTCGATCCCGTCTCCGGGCAGCCGGCGTTCAAGCACACCGCCGTGTCCGTGCGCCCAGCGGCGATGGACTGGCACGGCTTCGTGCTGAGCCGCGAGCCAGTGAGCCTCCCGGAGGCCGACTACGCGGTGACCGCGCGCGGGCCGCGGCATCTGCGCTTCGAACTGGCCGGACGCGGCGCGCTACCCGAGATCGCCGATTGGCGGACGCGCCTGGACGGCCCCGGCGAGTGGCTGGAGTTCGCCGACCCGGCGGGTGGTCGCTACCGCGCCGCACGCATTCACGAGGGGCGCTTGGCCTGTGTGCTGTTCGCGGGGCCCGACCGGGGCCTGCCCGAACGCGAATGGCTGGGCGGTCTGTTCGCGGCCGAGTCGATTACCGATGACGAACGTATGGCGCTGCTCACGGGCCGGCCGCCGAACGGGCAGGCCGCACGCGGGCGCATGGTCTGCGCCTGTTTCGGCGTGGACGAGACGCGCATCCGCACGGCGATCCGCGAGCAGGGGCTGGCGACCTGCGACGCCGTGGGTGCCTGTCTCGAGGCCGGCACCAACTGCGGCTCCTGCCGCCCCGAGATCCAGACTCTGTTGAATGAAGAATCCGAGGTGCCCACGGATCCCGTGGCGCGGGAGGGATGAGCATGGAACACCTGCCGATCTATATGCAGTTGCACGGCCGCGAGGCCCTGGTGGTCGGGGCCGGCCCGGTGGCCACGCGCAAGGCGGCGCTGCTGCTGGAGGCCGGGGCGCGGGTGCGTCTGCGGGCCCCTGAGTACAGTGATGCCGCCGAGCGCTTGTTGCGCGAGCACCCGGAGCAGATCACCCGCGAGCCGGGTGCCTACCGAACCGAGTGCCTGGGACCGGTGGCGATCGTGATCGCCGCGACCGACGGCGCGGCCGCGAACCGTCAGGTCTCGGAGGACTGTGTCGCGCGTTCGATCCCGGTGAATGTGGCGGACCAGCCCGAGCTTTGCAGCTTCATCCTGCCGGCCATCGTCGAACGCGGCCCGTTGACCATCGCGATCGGCTCCGGTGGCCGTGCCCCGGTGCTGGTGCGTCTGCTGCGCGCGAAGATCGAGAGCCTGATCCCGGCTGGCTATGGGCGCCTGGCGGAGCTGGCCGGGCGCCTGCGCAACCGGGTGCGCGCCCATTTCGACAGTGTGAACGCGCGGCGGGCCTTCTGGGAGCGTGGGTTTTCCGGGCCGGCCACCGAGCTGGCGCTGGCCGGGCGCATGGACGCGGCCGCCGAGCGTCTGGAACAGGAATTGAATGAAGCGGATGCCGCTACGCCAGGCGAGGTCTATCTGATCGGCGCCGGGCCGGGTGATCCGGACCTGCTGACCTTCCGCGCGTTGCGTCTGTTGCAGCAGGCGGACGTGGTCGTCTACGACCGGCTGGTGTCCTCCGAGGTGGTGAACCTGGCCCGGCGCGAGGCCGAGCGCTTCTATGTCGGCAAGGAGCGCGATCACCACTGCGTGCCGCAGGAGGCGATCAGTGAACTGCTCTCGCGACTGGCGCGCGAGGGCAAGCGCGTGGCGCGGCTGAAGGGCGGCGACCCGTTCGTGTTCGGCCGCGGCGGTGAGGAACTGGACGTGCTCGCCCGCGACGGCGTGGCCTACCAGGTGGTGCCCGGCATCACCGCGGCCAGTGGCTGTGCCGCCTATTCGGGCATCCCGCTAACCCACCGTGATCATGCCCAGTCCGTGCGCTTCATTACCGGCCATACCCGCGAGGGCCGGCTGGACGTGGACTGGTCGCAGCTGACGAACACCCGCGAGACGCTGGTGTTCTATATGGGCCGCAAGGGGCTGGGGGAGATCTGTCGGGGGCTCAAGAGTGCGGGCCGTGCCGGGCGAACCCCGGCCGCGATCATCGAGAACGGCACGACCGCGCGCCAGCGCGTGGTCACCGGCACGCTGGATACCCTGGCCGCCCGCGCCGAGCGCGAACAGGTCGGCTCGCCCAGCCTGATCGTGATCGGTGAGGTCGCCGCCTGCCACCAGCGCCTGTCCTGGTTCCGGCCGGATGCCGGGTCGGCCACGACGTTCCCGCAGCTGATGCCGGGGTCCGGTGTCGCGACCGCGAGCGCGGCGTGAGCGGATTAGAGGACCATCCACATGCGGTCTCTGGTGAGCTGGCCGGCGTCCGGGTCGCGCTCCCGGAGAGCCGTGCACTGGAGGTCTTTGCCGGGCTGCTGGAGCGGCGCGGGGCCGAGGTATGGCGTTGCCCGCTGGTCGCCATCCACGACAGCCTCGACCAGACGGCCATCGAGTCCTGGCTGGCAACCGCCATCGAAGCGCCGTTCGATCGGCTGATCTTCCTGACGGGCGAGGGGTTTACTCGGCTGACCGGCTTTGCTCGGCGCGCCGGGCGCGAGGCTACCTGGCTGACGGCCGTGGCCGGAACCCCGACGCTGGTGCGGGGCCCCAAACCCGGCCGCGCGATGAAACCGTTCGGTGTGCGGCCCGACGCGGTGGCGGCGGCACCGACCACCGAGGGGATCATCCAGACCCTGTCCAGTCAGGACCTGCACGGAGAACGTATCGGTGTGCAGCTCTACGGTGCGGAGCCCAACCGTCGCCTGCTGGATGTCCTGAGGGCGGCGGGGGCGGAGGTGTTCCCGGTCTGGCCCTACCGCTACGCGGATGCCGCCGAGACCGGGCGCGTAAGCGAACTGATCGAGACGCTGATCGCGGGCCAGGTGGATGCGATCGCCTTTACCAGCCAGGCCCAGGTCCGGCGTCTGCTGCGGGTCGGCCAGGCCGATGATCGTCAGGATGCGTTGCGAGAGGCGTTGCGGCGCACCATCGTCGCGGCGATTGGCCCCGTGGTGGCGGATGAACTGCACGCTCACGGTATTACCCCCAGCGTGGTACCGGATGGGCAGTATTTCATGAAACCGCTGGTCTCGGCGCTGGCCCGGCACCTGCAGGCCGTCGCATAGGGAACTTGTGGCGCGGCCGGATGGCCCACGGATGGAGTCTTCTTCGGTGATCACGTGCCATGAAACATCCATTTCCGCGGCGTTCGCGCCGATCCTTCCTGCGTTGGATGGCCGGGTCCGCGGTGGCGGTCGGCGCGGGGTAGCCCCTTGTCGGTGGGACCGCCGAGGGGCGTGAGCCGCAGCGCAAGCCGATCCCCTCTTCCGGGGAGAAGATCCCGGTGATCGGGATGGGGACGTGGATTACCTTCAATGTGCCGGAGGATCCGGAAGCGCTGGCGGTACGTACCCGCATCCTGGATACCTTTGTCCGCCGTGGCGGCGGGATGATCGACTCCTCGCCGATGTACGGGCGCGCGGAGGCGGTGGTCGGTCACGGCCTGCGCGAACTGGGCCATCCGGAGGGCGTGTTTTCGGCGACCAAGATCTGGACGCGCAGCACTGCCGCCGGCCGCGACCAGCATGCGGAGTCGCGGGATCTGTGGGGTGTCGACATCCTGGACCTGCAGCAGGTGCACAACCTGCAGAACTGGGAGGCGCACCTGGAAACCCTGCGCGCGCGCCGTGAGGCGGGGGAGGTTCGCTATATCGGCGTGACTACCTCGCACGGGCGCCGCCACGACGAGCTGGAGCGCATCCTGCGGCGCGAGGACCTGGACTTCGTGCAGCTGACCTACAACGTCCTGGATCGCGAAGCGGAACAGCGCCTGTTGCCGCTGGCCCGGGAACGCGGGGTGGCGGTGATCGCGAACCGCCCGTTTCGGCGCAAGGCGCTGATCAACCAGTTCGAGGGGCATCCGCTGCCGGAATGGGCGACGGAGATCGAATGCGAGAACTGGCCGCAGTTCCTGCTCAAGTTCATCGTCTCGCACCCGGACGTGACCTGTGCGATCCCCGCGACCTCGGTGGTGGCGCACATGGAGGAGAATATGGGCGCGCTGTACGGCCCCATGCCGGACGCCGGGATGCGCAGCCGCATGGTCGCGTACGTGCAGGACCTGTAGGGTTGGCCTCCGAATCCTTGCGACCGGGGAGCCGACATGCTGCCGTTTGAGGCCTTGACCTGGCTGGCGATCCTGGGCCAGTACAACACGGCGATCTGGCCCCTGCACGGGATCGGCGCACTGCTCGCCCTGGTGGCTGTGGGGCTGGTGGTTTCGGGCTCGCGTGCGGCCGGGCGTGTCATTGGCCTGTTGCTGGGCGTGCTGTGGATCTGGACCGGGATTGCCTTCTTCGGTGGTTCGCTGGCGCCGTTCCACTTCGCCTCCGAGTGGCTGGCCGGAGTGTTCGTGGCCCAGGGGCTGATGCTGGTGTTCGCGCTGACCCTGATGGGCCAGGTCCGGTTCGGCTGGCCCGGTGGGCTCGCGGGTGGCGGCGCGATCTTGATGATCGTCTACGCGCTGTTGGGCTATCCCTTGCTGGATCTCGCGCTGACCGGCACGTCCTGGACGCAGCTGCAATATGTCGGCGTGGCCCCGGGACCGGTGATGCTGCTGACCCTGGGGCTGCTGTTGCTGGTGCCATCGCGGCCACCCCTGGTGCTGGCGATCATCCCGCTGCTGTGGGCACTGGTCACCGGCTACATGGCCTGGGGCCTCGGCCAGTGGCTGGAGTACCTGCCGGCCGCCCTCGGCGTGGGGGCGTTCGTGCTCCTGCTGCTGCGGCGTTTCGGAGGTGCGGTGCGGACAGGCTCGCGCCAGGGTGTTTGATCGGGCCGCCGGTTGGTCTGCGAACGAGTTGGGTTTAGGCTCGCGTGCTTTCGGTATTGAGGAGGCTGCCATGTCCATCGAAGTGATCCATCGCCCCGACCACGACCACCTGGAACGCCTGGGGGTCTTCGATTGGCCGGTCTGGGAGAAGGAGGTCTCGACCTTCCCTTGGCATTATGACGAGCGCGAGGTCTGCTACATCCTGGAAGGCCAAGTCACGGTGACCCCGGGCAGCGGTGAGCCGGTCACGGTCGGCGAGGGCGATCTGGTGACCTTCCCGGCCGGCATGGACTGCACCTGGGAGATCCACCGGGACATCCGCAAGCACTACCGCTTTGGCTGAGCCGCTTGTCAGTGGATTGCATTGACCACTGTAACGTTACGGATTACAGTCTAAGTTGAGTGCCAAGGAAGGCCGATGATCAGGAAGATTCGTCACAAGGGGCTAAAACGCTTATATGCGAGCGGCGATCGCCGTGGGTTGCCGGCGGATCATGTGGAAGACCTGGAAGATATCCTCGCGCTGCTTAATGCGGCGACCCATCCCGGACAGCTGGATCTCCCGGGCATGGATTTCCATCCGCTACGTGGGGATCGCGCGGGCTTTTTCTCGGTGCATGTGAACGGCAACTGGGTCGTCACCTTCACTTTCAGTGGCGACGATGCGGATCAGGTGGATTATGAAGACTACCATTGACGTTCAGGAAGACACCGCGATGCGGAACCCGCCCCATCCCGGGCGGATCCTGCGCCGGCGTGTGCTGCCAGGGCTGGGGCTTTCGGTCACGGAGTTTGCCGCGCATTTGGGGATGTCCCGCAACGCGGTCTCACGTGTTCTCAACGAACACGCCGCCATTTCGCCGGACTTTGCCGTGCGTCTGGAGAGTGGAGGGATCGGCGAGGCACGCCATTGGCTCACAATGCAGACCAACTACGATCTGGCCCGGGCCGCGTCCCGGGACGAGAATCATATCCGGCGGTTTGCGGCTGCGTGATCCCCGATGCCGCAGGTGCGATTGAAGCGAAATCCTGTTCAGTCGCCGTAGGGTGCGGTTGAGCGTAGCGAAACGCACCATGTCCCACGCCCTGTGTGACCCCCCTGATGCGTTTCGCTGCGCTCCACACATCCTACGAGCTCACGCCCTTCCCGCAGTTCCTGTGGGTGTGCCTGCGCGCGAATGCGATGCCTGTGCCAGCGCCTACCGCCGGTTCGCGGCCAAGGCCGCTCCTACGGGGCCTTTAGCGGGCGAGCCACTGGGTGTTGAGGGGGATGTTGCAGGTCTCCTCGACGCGGCGCAGGTAGTAGAGCAGGTCTACGGGCAGGTTGATGCCGTCGTGCATTTGTAGCGGGTAGAGATCGGCGGCGATCACGCAGTCTGCGATTGATGGCTGGCCGAGGTAGAAGCGGTTGGCGGCCAGGTGTTTGGCCAGCTCGGGCAGGTGGCTCAGCTTGGCGAGCTGGTTGTAGCCGTCGTAGCGGTCGTTGGCCAGTTCTTCCAGCGACAGGCCGAAGCGGTGCTGGACGTGGGCCTTGAAGTCGGCCAGGGCCTCGGCGCTCTCGCCGATGCCGTGAAAGCCCGGGGCCAGCGGTGCATAGAGCCGGTCCAGCACAATCTCCACCTTGGCGCGCCAGTTGACCAGCGCTTGCCAGGCATCCTCGGCGATCACGCCTTCGGACAGCGGCTCGCCGGCCGGGAACAGGCGGTCGATGTCGCGCAGTGCCGTGAGGGTGTCGGTATGCAGCGTGCCGTCGTCGGTCTGCAGAACCGGTGACTGGCGCGCCACGCCCAGCTCGAAGAAGGTTTCGTCGTCGAACCAGTCCAGCGCGCGGGTCTCCAGCGCCACACCCTTGTAGCCGCAGGCCAGGCGCAGGCGGTCGGCCTTCGCATCGTGCGGGAAGTGGTAGAGCGTAGCCACGCGGTTATTGTCCTCGAGGGCTTTGGCCGCGTTGGGCGTGACTCAGGATGAAGTCCCACTGGTCCTGGCTGATCGGCATCACCGACAGGCGATTGCCGCGGCGCACCAGCGGGCAGTCCTCGAGCTGTGGCTGCTGCTTCAGCCAGTCGAGGGTGAGGATGTCGCCGAATTTCTCCTCGAAGGCGACATCGACGCGCAGCCAGCGCGGGTTGTCCGGGTCGCTTTTGGGGTCGTAGTGCGGATCCTCGGGATCAAAGGCGCAGGAGTCGGGGTAGGCCTCTTTCTCGATACGCAGGATGCCGACGATGCCCGGGGGCTTGGCGTTGGAGTGGTAGAAGAAGGCGAGATCGCCCTTCTTCATCTCGTCGCGCATCATGTTGCGCACCTGGTAGTTGCGGATGCCGTCCCAGGGCTCCACGCCGACGCGTTCCAGGTCGTCGATGCTGAACTCGTCGGGCTCGGACTTCATCAGCCAGTAGGCCATGCGGGCTCCTCGTGCGGTATCAGGGGGAGGGCGTATTGTGCCGCGGGCGATCGGGCAGCGCATGCCAGCCCTGCTCGGTGACGACCCCATCCAGCGGGACGTCCCAGGGCTGGGTCGGTAACGTCGGGACGCCCTGCAGCGAGTGGGCCACGCCGATCAGTTTCGGCCGGTGGATCCCGAAGCGGCGTCGGGCAAAGTAGCGATCGTAATAGCCAGCACCCATCCCCATGCGGTTGCCGGCGGCGTCGAAGGCGACCAGCGGCATCAGAACCACCTGCATTTCGCGGCGCCAGATGCGCGGGGCATCCGGGCAGGGCTCGGCAATGCCAAAGCCGTTATGGCAGAGCGGATCATCCGGGGTCCATGCGTGGAAGTGCATGCGCCCCGGGCGCTTGTCGTCCATCACCGGCAGGGCGATGCGCGTGCCGCGCTGGCCCAGGGCGACGGTCAGTGGGGTCAGGTCGACCTCGCCGCGCAGGCCGCGATAGGCGCCGATACAACGCGGTTGCCAGCGCTCGAACCAGCGCAGCAGGTGTCCGCAAATGGCGGCGGAGTGGTGGTCGAGCTGGACGTCCGACAAAGCCGCTCGCGCTCGGCGCAGGCGCAGGCGCAGGGTGCGAAGATCGTCGGGCGATAGCGAATCTTGAACGGAGTCGGTTTCCGCAGACATAAAGGAAATCGGGATCGATAAAGAAGTGGACGCGCCCCGCAGGCGCCGGCGTGGCCCTTGACCTTGAACCTAGGGCTCAGGTGGGAGAAGTCTCCGGATCTTTAGGCTTTCCGCTCGAAGACGGACATGCACAACGAAACGGAAGTACTCGGTCCCGTGGTGAAAAATTAAGGCTCAAGGGTACCACCGGGCCACAATCGAACGCCGCAGTAACGCGTCCGAGTTCATTATGAACCAAACCCCCCGGGGTGCGCGCAACCCCCGTAGTTGTAGGGGATCCGTCGTGAGCCTCAGCACTGTTCCCAGGGCAGGCCATGATAGCGCCAGCCGCTGCGGGTCGAACGCTGGTGGTTCTCGTCGAGAGGCCCTTCAAAGCCCTCGTCTACCGAGAAGACATGCTCGATGCCGGCATCCACCAGGGCCTGCCCGGCGTCCAGCGTGCGCTTGCCGCTGCGGCAGATCAGGTACAGGGCCGGGGCCTCTGCGCTGTGATCGCTGACGCCGCCCAGCAGTAGCTTGCGCACCTGGGGCACGAACTGTGGGTTCACGGTCCAGTCGGGTTCGTCGATCCAGGGGATATGAATCGAGCCGGTGGGGTGACCGACGAACAGGTATTCCATGGTGGAGCGCACGTCTATTAGCAGGTCGCGCGGGCGCGCCTGCAGGCGCTCGTAGGTCTCGATCGGCGAGATCCGTGCGGGGGATCGGGTTGGGTTTTTGGACGTCATGGTTTGCATCCGGGACTTGCGAATGGACGCCATCCTTGGCGCCGGTGTCGCCTACATGGCGAAGTCGAGCCGCTCCTGCACTCGGTCGATTCCCGCCTGAGCGCACTCCTCGTCGAGGTCGCCACCCGGTGCTCCGGAGACTCCAACGGCACCCACCATACTGCCGGCGGCTTCAATTGGCAGGCCACCGGCCAGCATGATGATGCCATCCACGTGGTTCATCTCCATGCGGATGTCTTCGCGGCTGTCACGGAAATTCCCCGAGCTGGTGCCGGACATGGTCACCGCGCGCGCTTTGTCGCCGGCGATCTGAATGGTCTGGACGCCCGCCATGCGGTCACGCATCACGACCTGGTTATTACCGCTTCGGTCGACCACGACGGCCGTGGCCTGGTGGCCCATCTCGCGGCAGGCCTCGACCGCGCCCATGGCGATGTCGTTGGCCAGCTCCAGGGTCATGAAGCGTTGGGTATAGACATCGGCTTGGGCGCTGCTGGCCAGGCCGAGGCACAGGGCCGCGGCGGTTCCGGTCACCAGGCGGGTCAGGGAATTCGGCATGGGCTTCCTCCTTTTGGTTTTTTGTACTGCATGTCGATCATGGCAGATAGGGGACGCGGTTGCCGGGAGGCCCATTCCACCTCTGACCGACAGGCTGCCGGGTGGGGGCAGGCGACAGCCGGTCATGGCGCGGCTACACTACGCGCATGTCGGGAAACAGCTTTGGGCGACTGTTCGTCGTCAGTACTTTTGGTGAGAGTCATGGGCCGGCCCTGGGCGCGGTGGTGGACGGCTGTCCGCCCGGTCTGGAGCTCAGCGAGGCGGATCTGCAGTTCGATCTCGATCGTCGCCGGCCGGGCCAGTCGCGCCACACCACCCAGCGCCGCGAGCCGGATCAGGTGCGCATCCTTTCGGGGGTGTTCGAGGGCCGCACGACCGGCACGCCGATCGGGTTGCTGATCGAGAATGTTGATCAGCGTTCCAAGGACTACGGGAATATCCATGACCGTTTCCGCCCGGGGCATGCGGACTACACCTACCATCAGAAGTACGGCGTGCGTGATTACCGTGGCGGCGGGCGCAGTTCTGCGCGCGAGACCGCGCTGCGGGTGGCGGCTGGCGGCATCGCGCGGCGTTATCTCGAGCAACGCTACGGCATCACCATCCGCGGCTGGCTGTCGCAGTTGGGCCCGATCGAGCTGGAGCCGAAGCAGCCGGAGATCGCGAACGACAATCCGTTCTTCTCCCCGGATCCGGACAAGGTCGCGGAGTTGGAGGAGTACATGGACGCCCTGCGCAAGTCCGGCGACTCCATCGGTGCGCGGGTCACGGTGGAGGCGACCGGGGTCCCGGCCGGCTGGGGCGAGCCGGTATTCGACCGCCTGGATGCCGATCTGGCGCATGCCCTGATGAGCATCAACGCGGTCAAGGGTGTGGAGATCGGTGCGGGTTTTGAATCCGTGATCCAGCGCGGCACCGAACACCGCGACGAGATGACCCCCGAGGGCTTTCTGTCCAACCACGCCGGCGGCGTGCTGGGCGGGATCAGCACTGGCCAGGCGGTGCACGCCAGTATCGCCATGAAGCCGACCTCCAGCATTCGCTTGCCGGGGCGCAGCATCAATACCGCTGGCGAGCCGGTGGAGGTCGTGACCAAGGGACGGCATGACCCCTGCGTGGGCATCCGCGCGACCCCGATCGCCGAGGCGATGATGGCGCTGGTGCTGATGGATCACGCCCTGCGTCACCGTGCGCAGAACGCCGATGTCCCGAACTCGGGGCTGGAGCTGCGCGACCTTCCCGGCGAATGATGCGGCCTCTGGCCGCGTCGTCCTGACCTTGTAGCGGTCCCATCATGGCAGTGACGCAGAACGCGCGCCTGTCCGCGGTCTACTTTTTCTATTTCGCCAGCCTCGGCGCCTTCATGCCGTTCTGGGGGCCCTACCTCTCCGAGGAGGGGTTCAGTGGTGCCCAGATCGGCGAGCTTATGGCGATCGTGCTCGCGACCAAGATCATTGCGCCCAATGTCTGGGGCTGGCTGGCGGATCGCGCCGGCGCGCACATGCCGGTGGCCCGTTGGGGCGCGCTGGCCGGGGCGGTCGCGTTCACCGGTGTGCTCCTGTACACCGGGTACTGGTGGTTGGCGGTGGTGATGGCCGCCTACAGCTTTTTCTGGAACGCGATCCTGCCGCAGTTCGAGGCCACCACCATGCGCTCGCTGGGGCGAGATGCGCATCGGTACGCGCTGGTGCGGCTGTGGGGATCGGTCGGTTTCATCGTGGCGGTTGCCCTGCTTGGCTGGGCCTTCGACCGGATCGCGGTGGCCTGGTTGCCGTGGATCGTGCTGGCGGTCCTGATCGCGGTGGTGGTGGCGACGCAGTTCGTGCGCGAGCCGGCGCGCAACCTGGACGAGGACAACAACGCCCCACCCCTGCTGACCGTGCTGCGCCGGCCCGAGGTGATTGCGCTGTTCGTGGCCTGCTTTTTCATGCAGGCCAGCCACGGGCCGTACTACGCCTTTTTTACCCTGTACCTGGAGCAGGCTGGTTACTCGCGTTCGGTGGCGGGGCAGCTGTGGGCGCTGGGGGTGGCGGCCGAGGTGGTGCTGTTTCTGTTGATGCCGCGGTTGATTCTGCGCTTCGGCGCCTGGTTGCTGGTGTCGGGGGCGCTGGTGCTGACCACGCTGCGCTGGGGGCTGCTGGCGGCGGTCCCGGACTCTCTGCCGATGCTGCTGTTCATTCAGATCCTGCATGCGGCCAGCTATGGGGTGTACCACGCGGCGGCCATCTCGCTGATCCATTATTTCTTCCCCGGGCGGCTGCAGGGGCGCGGTCAGGCCCTTTACTCCTCGTTGGCCTTCGGGCTGGGCGGGGCGATGGGGTCGCTGGTGGCCGGCTATCTGTGGGATGGCATCAGCCCCGCCTCGGTGTATGTGTTCGCCGCGTTCCTGGCCGCCGCTGGTGTGATTGCCTCGGTGTACGGGGAATGGCGCTTCCGCACGCCAGTGCGCAGCCTTTGAATCGACTGAGTCAGGGTGGCCCCACTGGCGCGGACGTACGAAGCTTCGTAGGGTGCGCGTAACCCGATGGATCGATAGCACTGGATGGAACAACGATGATTCGAATTGCGATTGCAGGCGCTGGTGGGCGCATGGGCCAGAACCTGGTGCAGGCGGTGGACGAACACCCCGAGGCTCAGCTGGGGGCGGCCAGTGAGCGGCCCGGCAGCGAGGCCATCGGTCAGGCGGTGGGGCAGGAGGGTCGGGTGCGCCTGGTCGAGGACCTGGCGACCGTCACCGACGACTTTGACGTATTGATCGACTTCACCAGCCCACAGGCGACCATGCAGCACCTGGAGCTGTGTGCGAACGGCGGCAAGGGGCTGGTGATCGGCACGACCGGTCTGGATGCGGAGCAGGAACAACGCCTGCGTACCGCCGCAGAAGGCCTGCCGATCGTCTATGCGCCGAACATGAGCGTCGGGGTCAATCTGACCTTCAAGCTGGTGGAGCTGGCGGCACGGGCGCTGGGTGACAGCGTGGATGTGGAGATCCTGGAGGCCCATCACCGGCACAAGGTGGACGCGCCTTCGGGGACCGCGTTGAAGCTGGGTCGCGTCGTGGCGGAAACGCTGGGCCGTGATCTGGAACAGGATGCCGTCTATGGACGGGAGGGCCAGACGGGGGCCCGTGACCGGCGCACCATTGGGTTTGCGACCGTGCGCGGTGGCGATATTGTCGGCGAGCACACCACCTTGTTTGCCGGGGATGGCGAGCGTGTGGAGATCACCCACAAGGCCTCCAGCCGCACGGTGTTTGCCTCCGGTGCGGTGCGCGCGGCGGTCTGGCTGGCCGGCGCCGGCAATGGCTTGTTCGACATGCAGGATGTGCTGGGGCTACGCGACCTCTAGCCGGTGGCGGACCGAAGCGACCGTAAAACACCGCAAGATGGACCAGGGCCAGTCTCAAAGGCGGGGGGCATGGCGGATCGGCTCCATGCCTGGGTCGGGCGGGAAGAGGTCGGGCGTGGGATCTCGTTGGACGCCGCGCGCGGCGCTCGCGTACACTTGAAGGCGTAATCGTATCCGTCCTCCGAGCACCGAATCGTTGCCGAAAAAGGGGTTTACACCCCGGTAGAATGGTGCGGACGAGGGCGGGTCGCAGATCCCGAACGAATCGCAGTATCGCCGCCGGCGAATCGCCTGGCGGCCCCGACCCAGACCACCCGGAGGTCCCCCTGTGTCCGCGCCTGCTCTGCTCGTCCTGGAAGATGGCACTGTGTTTCATGGTCAGGCGATTGGCGCCCTGGGCCAGACGGTTGGCGAGGTGGTGTTCAACACCGCGATGACCGGGTACCAGGAGATCCTCACCGATCCGTCCTATCACCGGCAGATGGTCACGCTGACCTACCCGCATATCGGCAACACCGGAACGAACCCGGAGGACGACGAGTCCTCGCGGGCCCATGCCGCGGGCCTGATCATCCGTGATCTGCCGCCGCTGGTGTCCAACTGGCGCTCGCGCGAGTCACTGCCCGACTATCTGCTGCGTCACGGCATTGTGGCGATCAGCGGGATCGATACCCGCAAGCTGACCCGCATCCTGCGCGAGAAGGGCGCGCTGAACGGCTGCATCCAGGCTGGTGATGTGGACGAGGCCTCGGCCCTGGCGGCCGCGCGCGAGTTCCCCGGGATCAAGGGGATGGATCTGGCGCGCGAGGTCACCACGCGGGAACGTTACGAGTGGCTGGAAGGGACCTGGCAGCTGGGCGAAGAGCCGGCGCGGGTCGATGCGAAGGCCGCCGACTACCACGTGGTGGCCTACGACTTCGGCATGAAGCAGAACATCCTGCGCATGCTGGCGGATCGCGGCTGCCGCGTGACCGTGGTCCCGGCCGAGACGCCGGTGGACGAGGTGATGGAGCTGAAGCCCGATGGGGTGTTCCTGTCCAACGGGCCGGGCGATCCCGAGCCCTGCACCTATGCGATCAAGGCGATCCGGGATTTCTGCGAGCGCAAACTGCCGCTGTTCGGGATCTGCCTGGGGCATCAGTTGCTGGGTATCGCCAGTGGCGGCAAGAGCGTGAAGATGAAGTTCGGCCACCACGGGGCGAACCACCCGATCCGGCACGAGGCCAGCGGGCGAGTGATGATCTCGTCGCAGAACCACGGCTTCGCGATCGACGAGGACAACCTGCCGGAGACGCTGACGCCGACGTACCGGTCGCTGTTCGACGGCACGCTGCAGGGCATCGCCCGCACTGATTGCCCGGCGTTCAGCCTGCAGGGGCATCCCGAGGCGAGCCCGGGGCCGCATGACGTGTCCCCGGCGTTCGACGACTTCGTCGAGATGATGCGCACGGCGCGCAGTTAACGCCTTCCCCTCGATTTTCCGCCCGAATTTCCGATTTCGACAGCCTGCGAGAGCCGTCACATGCCCAAGCGTACCGACATCCAGAGCATCCTGATCCTCGGGGCCGGCCCGATCGTGATCGGTCAGGCCTGCGAGTTCGATTACTCCGGCGCCCAGGCCTGCAAGGCCCTGCGCGAGGAGGGCTACCGGGTGATCCTGGTGAACTCCAACCCGGCGACCATCATGACCGACCCCGAAATGGCGGACGCCACCTACATCGAGCCGGTGGACTGGCAGACGGTCGCCCAGATCATCGAGAAGGAGCGCCCGGACGCGGTGCTGCCGACCATGGGCGGGCAGACCGCGCTGAACTGCGCGCTGGACCTGTCCCGGGAAGGCGTGCTCGAGAGGTTCGGGGTGGAGATGATCGGTGCCAACGAGGCGGCGATCGATATGGCCGAGGACCGCGACCACTTCAAGGCGGCGATGGCTGATATCGGCCTGGATACGCCGACGGCGATGCTCGCGCACTCCTGGGAGGAGGCGCAGGAGATCCAGCCGAAGATCGGCTTCCCGGTGATCATTCGGCCGTCGTTTACTCTCGGAGGTTCGGGCGGCGGCATCGCCTACAACCGCGAGGAGTTCGAGTACATCGTCAAGAACGGGATCGATCTCTCGCCGGTGAACCAGGTGCTGCTGGAGGAGTCCGCGCTCGGCTGGAAGGAGTTCGAGATGGAGGTGGTCCGTGACAAGGCGGACAACTGCATCATCATCTGCTCGATCGAGAACCTCGATCCGATGGGTATCCACACCGGCGACTCGATCACCGTGGCCCCGGCGCAGACCCTGACCGACAAGGAATACCAGATCATGCGCGACGCCTCGCTGGCGGTGCTGCGCAAGATCGGCGTGGAGACCGGTGGTTCCAACGTGCAGTTCGCGATCAATCCGGAGAACGGGCGCATGATCGTGATCGAGATGAACCCGCGGGTGTCGCGTTCCTCCGCGCTGGCCTCCAAGGCGACCGGCTTCCCGATCGCCAAGGTCGCGGCCAAGCTGGCGGTGGGCTACACCCTCGACGAGCTGAAGAACGACATTACCGGCGGCCTGACCCCAGCCTCGTTCGAGCCGTCCATCGATTACGTGGTCACCAAGATCCCGCGCTTCACCTTCGAGAAGTTCCCGCAGGCGGATGCGCGCCTGACCACCCAGATGAAGGCGGTGGGCGAGGCCATGGCCATTGGCCGCACCTTCCAGGAGTCGTTCCAGAAGGCGCTGCGCTCGATGGAGACCGGCATGGACGGCCTCGACGAGCGCATCGATCTGACCGCCGATGACGTGACCGATCAGCTGCGCACGAAACTCGCCAACCCCAGCCCCGAACAGGTGCTGTACGTGGCCGATGCCTTCCGTGCCGGCTTCTCGATTCAGGACATCTTCGACCTGACCGCGATCGACCCCTGGTTCCTGGCCCAGATTCAGGAGCTGGTGGACGTCGAGAAGGGCGTGAAGGACCGCATCCTGGGCGAGATCAGCGCCGAGGAGATGTACCGTCTGAAACAGCGCGGATTCTCCGACCTGCGCCTGGCGAAGCTTTTGAACGATACCGAGAAGGCGGTGCGCAAACACCGCCATGGACTGGGCGTGCGCCCGGTGTACAAGCGGGTGGATACCTGTGCGGCCGAGTTCGCGACCACCACGGCCTACATGTACTCCTCGTACGAAGAGGAGAACGAGGCGGATCCCACCGACAAGCAAAAGATCATGGTGCTGGGCGGCGGGCCCAACCGCATCGGTCAGGGCATCGAGTTCGACTACTGCTGCGTGCACGCCGCACTCGCGATGCGCGAGGACGGGTACGAGACCATCATGGTCAACTGCAACCCGGAGACGGTCTCGACCGATTACGACACCTCGGACCGGCTGTATTTCGAGCCGCTGACGCTGGAGGACGTGCTGGAGGTCGTGGCGACCGAGAAGCCGGCCGGCGTGATCGTGCAGTACGGTGGCCAGACGCCACTGAAGCTCGCGCGGGACCTGGAGGCCGCCGGCGTGCCGATCATCGGCACCAGCCCGGACTCCATCGACCTGGCCGAGGACCGCGAGCGCTTCCAGGCCCTGCTGAACAAGCTGGGGCTCAAGCAGCCGCCGAACCGCACCGCGCGCAGCGAGGAGGAGGCCGAGAAGCTGGCCGAGGAGATCGGCTACCCGCTGGTCGTGCGTCCGTCCTACGTGCTCGGGGGGCGCGCGATGGAGATCGTGCGCGACCGCGAGGACCTGCGCAGCTACATGAAAAATGCGGTGTCCGTCTCCAACGACGCGCCGGTGCTGCTGGATCGCTTCCTGGATGACGCCATCGAGGTCGACGTCGACGCGATCTCGGATGGCGAGAACGTGATCATCGGCGGGATCATGGAGCACATCGAGCAGGCCGGCGTGCACTCGGGCGACTCCGCCTGTTCCCTGCCGCCGTTTTCGTTGTCCATGGAGCTACAGGACGAGATGGTCGAGCAGGTGCGCAAGATGGCACTGGGCCTGAAGGTCGTCGGCCTGATGAACACCCAGTTCGCGATCAAGGGCGACGATATCTACGTGCTGGAGGTGAATCCACGGGCCTCGCGCACCGTGCCGTACGTCTCCAAGAGCGTCGGACGGCCGCTGGCCAAGATTGCCGCGCGTTGCATGGTCGGGCAGACCTTGCCCGAGCAGGGCGTGGGCGATGCGGTCTATCCGGACTATTATTCGGTGAAGGAATCGGTGTTTCCTTTCGCCAAGTTCCAGGGCGTGGACCCGATCCTGGGGCCGGAGATGAAATCCACCGGTGAGGTGATGGGCGTCGGGCGCAGCTTCGCCGAGGCGTTTGCCAAGAGCCAGCGGGGCGCGGGCGTGCTGCTGCCGTCCACCGGCAAGGCCTTCGTGTCGGTGCGCGAGATCGACAAGCCGCACGTGGCGGAAGTGGCTCGGCGCCTAGTTGAGCTGGGCTTTGAGGTACTGGCGACCCGTGGCACAGCGAACGTGCTGGAGGAAGCCGGCATCCAGGTGACTCGCGTGAACAAGGTCACCGAGGGCCGCCCGCACATCGTGGACATGATCAAGAACGACGAGATCAGCTTCATCATCAATACCGTGGAGGGGAAGCAGTCGACCTCCGACTCCTACACCATTCGCCGCGAGGCGTTGATGCACAAGGTGGGCTATACCACCACGATCGCCGGGGCCAAGGCCACCGTGCAGGCCCTGGATCACCTGGGGGCGAATGACGTCTTCCGGCTGCAGGACCTCCACCAGGAAAATCTCGGAGGGAAAAGCGCATGAACAAGACGCCCTTGACCGTGACTGGCGCGGAAAAGATGAAGGAAGAGCTGAAGAAGCTGAAGGGCGAGGATCGCCCGCGCGTGGTCAACGCGATCTCCGATGCGCGCGAGCACGGCGACCTCAAGGAGAATGCCGAGTACCACGCGGCCCGCGAACAGCAGAGCTTCATCGAGGGCCGCATCCGCGAGCTGGAGTCGAAGCTCTCCAACGCCCAGATCATCGACGTGGCCACCTTGCCACAGACCGGCAAGGTGGTGTTCGGGACCACCGTGGTGCTGGAGGCGACCGCGGACGGGCGCCAGGTCACCTACAAGATCGTTGGCGATGACGAGGCCGATATCAAGAACAACATGATCTCGGTGTCTTCGCCGATTGCGCGGGCGCTAATCGGCAAGGAAGAAGGCGACGTCGTGACCGTGCAGGCGCCGGGCGGCGAGACGGAATACGAAATCCTGGAGGTTCGCTACGTCAACTGACGTGGCCGGTCCCGGTCCCGGTCGCGCGCAGGGGCGCAACCGGGCGGTGGGGTCAGGCCAGTGAGACCTTGGGATCATCCGGGTTGCGGCGGAACAGGGTGGCGACATAGCCAACCCGTTGCACCCGCGCGGCACCGGTGCGTTCACAGAGCTCTTCCACAGTGCCGTTGCGAACCTCGCGGTCGCCGATGTTCACCTTGATCTTGACCAGCTCGTGGTGGGTCAGCGCCAGTTCCAGCTCCGCCAGCACGGCATCCGTCAGCCCGTTGCGGCCAATGGTGACGATGGGTTTGCGTGGATGGGCGAGGCTACGCAGATGGCGGCGTTGCGCGTCGGTCAGATTCACAGGAGGCCATTTTCGGTGTTTAAACGTCAAAATTGTAGCATGTCGATCGCAGGTACGAGGCCGTTCAATGCCCAAGCGTAGTCGGTCCAGCCAGCGCTGGCTGAAGGAGCATTTTGACGATCCCTATGTCCAGCGGGCCCAGCAGGAGGGCTATCGCGGGCGTGCGGTCTACAAGCTGCAGGAGATTGACGAGCGCGACCGGCTGCTGAAGCCCGGTATGCGCGTGGTGGATCTCGGGGCGGCCCCGGGTGGCTGGACGCAGTACGCGGCCCGGCAGATTGGTCGCAAGGGCGTGCTGATTGCCACCGATATCCTGCCGATGGACCCGGTGCCGGGCGCGGAGATTGTTACCGGTGACTTTCGCGAGGACGCTGTGCTGGATGCGCTCCTCGCCCTGATGGGGGACGAGCGTGCCGACCTTGTGCTTTCCGATATGGCCCCCAACCTGACGGGTACGGGGGCCGTGGATCTGCCGCGTTCGATTCATCTTTGTGAACTGGCGCTGGAGTTGGCGACAAAGATTCTGAACCCCGGGGGCGCCTTTCTGGTCAAGCTGTTTCAGGGTGAAGGTTCAGATGCCTATCTGGCCGAGGTGCGTCGGCGGTTCGGCTCGGTAAAGGTGCGCAAGCCGAAGGCATCGCGGCCACGGTCACGCGAAGTGTACGTATTGGCGCGTGAGCCCCGGGATGTGTAAAGCTGCCAAAAGCTAACGATTAATGTTCTTCGAGGTGTCGTTTTGAACGGTCTGGCCAAGAATCTGATCATCTGGGCGGTAATTGCCGTCGTCCTGATGTCCGTCTTCAACAACTTCGGCCCGCAGCAGCAGACGCAGGATGTTCGGAGTATTACGTACTCCGAGTTCATCCGCGACGTGCAGGGCGGTCGCGTGGACAACGTGACCATCAAGGGCGAGAAGATCGAGGGTACGACGATCGAGGGCCAGGCGTTTACCACGGTGAACCCGAACGACCCCGGTCTGATCGGCGACCTGTTGCAGAACAACGTGGAGCTGAATGCCCACGAGGAAGCCGAGCGCTCCCTGCTGATGAGCATCCTGATCAGCTGGTTCCCGATCCTGTTGCTGATCGCCGTGTGGATCTACTTCATGCGTCAGATGCAGGGCGGTGGTGCCGGTGGCAAGGGCGCGATGTCCTTCGGCAAGTCCAAGGCCAAGCTGATGTCCGAGGACCAGGTCAAGGTCAGCTTCAATGACGTGGCCGGCTGCGACGAGGCCAAGGAGGAGGTGACCGAGCTGGTCGACTTCCTGCGCGACCCGTCCAAGTTCCAGAAGCTGGGTGGCCAGATTCCGCGCGGCGTGCTGATGGTCGGCTCTCCGGGTACCGGCAAGACGCTGCTGGCCAAGGCGATTGCCGGCGAGGCCAAGGTGCCGTTCTTCAGCATCTCCGGTTCCGATTTCGTCGAGATGTTCGTTGGCGTGGGCGCCTCGCGAGTGCGCGACATGTTCGCCGAGGCCAAGAAGCACGCCCCCTGCATCATCTTCATCGACGAGATCGATGCGGTCGGTCGCCAGCGTGGCGCCGGCATGGGCGGCGGTCATGACGAGCGTGAGCAGACCCTGAACCAGCTGCTGGTCGAGATGGACGGCTTCGAGGGCACTGAGGGGGTTATCGTGATTGCTGCGACCAACCGTCCGGACGTGCTTGACCCAGCGCTGCTGCGCCCGGGTCGCTTCGACCGCCAGGTGGTGGTGCCGCCGCCGGACGTACGCGGTCGCGAGCAGATCCTCAAGGTGCACATGAAGAAAACGCCGATCTCCGACGACGTGCGTCCGGATCTGATCGCGCGCGGTACGCCGGGTTTCTCCGGCGCAGATCTGGCCAACCTGGTCAACGAGGCGGCGTTGTTTGCGGCGCGCTCCAACAAGCGCCTGGTGGACATGTCCGACTTCGAGCGCGCCAAGGACAAGATCATGATGGGCGCCGAGCGCAAGTCCATGGTGATGTCCGAGGACGAGAAGAAGCTGACCGCCTATCATGAGGCCGGCCACGCGATTGTTGGCCTGACGGTGCCGGAGCACGACCCGGTCTACAAGGTCAGTATCATCCCGCGCGGGCGAGCCTTGGGTGTCACCATGTTTCTGCCCGAGGAGGACCGCTACAGCCACTCGAAGACCCGTCTGGAGAGTCAGCTGGCGAGCCTGTTTGGCGGGCGTCTGGCAGAAGAAATTATCTTTGGCAATGACAAGGTGACCACCGGCGCCTCGAACGATATCGAGCGCGCTACTCAGATCGCCCGCAACATGGTCACCAAGTGGGGCCTGTCGGAAAAGCTCGGCCCGCTGGATTACGGTGAGGAAGAAGGGCATCCGTTCCTGGGTGGGCAAATGGGCAAGGCGAAGCCGATGTCCGACGATACTGCGCGCCAGATCGATGCCGAGGTCCGTCACATCATCGATGCGAACTACCAGCATGCGAAGCAGATCCTGGTCGACAATATCGATACGCTGCACGCGATGGCGCGGGCGCTGATGAAATACGAGACCATCGACGACAAGCAGATCGCGGACATCATGGCCGGGCGCGAACCCCGCGAGCCGGCGGATTGGGATAGTGGCGGCGGTTCCGGTGGCTCGGCGCAGGCCAGCGACGAGGCTGAGGGTGGTGTCTCGGATGCCGACGGCGACACCAAGGACGGCTCCGATGGCCGCGGTGACGATGATAAGGGCGTGGTTGGCGGCCCTGCGCCGCAGTCCTGATCCGTCCACTTCGTGACCGGGCTTGGGTCCGGTCACCGCCACTGGCCGCCAGGCCCTGTTCCTGGCGGCCTTTTTCGTTGGGTACTCACAGGAGAACGCAGATCGTGCCGACTGACGCACCGGTACTGCAATGCGGGGACCACGCCCTGGACCTTGGGCAGCCGCGCATCATGGGGATTCTGAACGTCACCCCGGACTCGTTCTCCGACGGTGGCCAGTACGCGCGGGTGGACGATGCGCTGACGCGGGCCCGCGCCATGGTCGCGGAGGGGGCAGAGATCCTTGACGTGGGCGGCGAATCCACTCGCCCCGGTGCGGCGCCAGTAGCGCTGGAGGATGAGCGTCAGCGGGTGCTTCCGGTCATCGAAGCCCTGCGCGCGGAACTGGACGTTCCGCTTTCCGTGGACACCATGAAGCCGGAGATGATGCGCGAGGCGGTTGCCGTCGGTGCCGGGATGCTGAATGACGTGAACGGCTTTCGCGCCGACGGGGCGCTGGCGGTCGCGATGGAGGCGGCCCGCGAGCGTGGCGTAGCGCTTTGCGTGATGCACATGCAGGGCGATCCGCAGTCGATGCAGCGGGCGCCGCATTACGACGATGTGGTGGACGAGGTGCGCGCCTTCCTCGAGCAGCGGGTGGCGGAGCTGTTGCGTGGCGGCGTGCCGCGCGGCCAGATCCTGCTGGATCCGGGCTTCGGCTTCGGCAAGACTCTGGAGCACAACGTCGCGCTGTTTCGCGGCCTGCCGCGCCTGGCGGCCTCCGGCTTGCCGCTGCTGGTGGGCGTCTCGCGCAAGTCGATGATCGGTCAGCTGCTGGATGCCCGTCCGGTCGCTGACCGGGATCCCGGCAGTGCCGTGGCGGCCCTGTTGGCGGCACAGGCCGGTGCGCGTGTCCTGCGTGTGCACGATGTCTCGGTGACCCGTGATGCCCTGGCGCTATACTCAGCGTTGCGACCGGATGGTGGCGACGGACAGGACAATCGAGGGAACTGATGGGCAAGTATTTCGGAACCGACGGCATCCGTGGGCGCACCGGCGACTGGCCGATGACGCCGGAGTTTGCGCTGCGCCTCGGGTATGCCGTGGGCGAGGTTCTGGGCGAGAACGGCCACCGCCAGGGGCCGGTCCTGGTGGGCAAGGATACGCGCGTGTCCGGCTACATGTTCGAGTCGGCGCTGGAGGCCGGGTTGTCCGCCGCCGGGCTGGATGTCGCGTTGTTGGGACCGATGCCGACCCCGGCCATCGCCTACTTGACGCATACCTTCCGTGCCACTGCGGGCGTCGTGATCAGTGCCTCGCACAACCCATTTCACGACAACGGGTTCAAGTTCTTCACCCCCGAGGGAGACAAGCTGCCGGATGCGACCGAGGCGGCCATCGAGGCGCGTCTCGATCAGCCGGCACAGCCCATTAACAGTGCGCGTCTGGGCAAGGCGGTGCGCATCCAGGATGCCGCTGGACGCTACGTCGAGTTCTGCAAGAGCGCGATCCCGGCGCGTTCCGAGCTGCGTGGGATGAAGATCGTCATTGATTGTGCCCACGGTGCGACCTACAACGTCTCCCCGCACGTATTCGAGGAGCTGGGGGCGCAGGTCGAGATCCTCGGCGCTAGTCCGGACGGCTACAACATCAACGATGGGGTCGGCGCCCTGCATCCGGAGAACGTCGCCGAACAGGTGCGGGCGACCGGCGCGGATCTCGGGATTGCGCTGGACGGCGACGGTGACCGGGTGATCCTGGCCGATGCCGACGGCACCGTGGTCGACGGGGACCAGATCCTCGGTATCCTGGCGCTGGCGCGGCAACAGGCCGGGGGCTTCGATGGCGGTGTGGTCGGGACCCTGATGACCAACCTGGGGCTGGAGCAGGCCCTGGGGGTCGCCGGCATCCCGTTCGTGCGTGCGAAGGTCGGGGATCGCTATGTCCTGGAGGAGCTCCGCCGTCGCGACTGGACCCTGGGCGGCGAGGGGTCGGGTCATATTGTCTGTCTGGAGCACACCACGACCGGCGACGGTACGGTGGCGGCGTTGCAGGTTGCACACCTGATGCACCGTACCGGCCAGCCGCTCTCGGCGCTCGCAGCGGCCATTCCCAAGCTGCCGCAGTGCCTGATCAACGTGCCCGTCAGCGGTGCCGCGGCCGGCTGCCTGGAGGCCGAGCCGGTACGCGCCGAGGTCGCCGCGGTGGAGGGTCAGCTCGGCCAGCGTGGTCGAGTCCTGCTGCGTCCCTCCGGTACCGAGCCCCTGGTGCGGGTGATGGTTGAGGGCGAAGATGTCGACGAGACCCGCTCGGCCGCCGAGCGCATCGCGGACAGCATCCGGGCGGCGATCTGATCGCCGCTACGAAGCCCCGCCCGCGCGCCCCGCGCCGGCTTGGTTGATTTGCTACCGGTGCGCCGGTAACATCCCGCCGCTCTAATCATCATGATCGGACCCCGTGTATCTGCGGGGTTCGGCCGATCGCAGGAGGAAGATCCGCATGCGCACGCCGCTGGTCGCCGGAAACTGGAAGATGAACGGTTCGCGGGACGCGAACCGCGCGCTCCTGTCCGCCCTGAAGGGCAGCCTGGGCGACATCCGGGGCGTGGACGTGGCGGTGTGCCCGCCCGCGGTCTACCTCGCCGAAATCGCGAACGACCTGTCCGGTGGCTCCATCGCCGTCGGCGCGCAGGATTGTTCCGACCAGGAAAAGGGTGCCTACACCGGCGAACTGGCCGGCCCCATGCTGGCCGAGGTGGGCTGCCGCTATGTGATCGTCGGGCATTCCGAGCGCCGCGAGCGGCAGAACGAGGACAATGTCTGGGTGGCAGCCAAGTTCGTTGCGGCCCAGGCCGCCGGGCTGACGCCGATCCTGTGTGTGGGCGAGCAGAAGGCCGACCGCGAAGGCGGGCGCACCGAGACTGTGGTCGCCGAGCAACTCGATGCGGTCCTGGATGCGGCCGGAGTCGAGGCGTTCGACCGCGCCGTGATCGCCTACGAGCCGGTTTGGGCGATTGGCACCGGTTTGACCGCCACGCCGGAACAGGCCCAGGAAGTGCATGCATTCATCCGCAACCGTGTTGCGGGTCGCGACCCGCAGGTCGCAGCCGATCTGCGCATCCTCTACGGTGGCAGCATGAAGGCCGATAATGCGGCCGGTCTCCTGGCGCTCGAGGACATCGACGGCGGTTTGATCGGCGGTGCCTCGCTGGATGCTGACGCATTTTCCGCCATTGCCCGCGCCGCGGGCGAGCAGGTCGCAGCATGATTTACGGCCTGCTCCTGGTGGTCCAGGTCGCGGTATCGCTTGGCCTGATCGCGCTGATCCTGATGCAGCACGGCAAGGGCGCCGACGCCGGCGCGGCCTTCGGTAGCGGCGCTTCGGCGACGGTGTTCGGTGCGGCCGGGTCGGCCAACTTCCTGAGCCGCTCGACGGCCGTGCTGGCGGTGGTCTTTTTTCTCAACAGCCTGACGCTTGCGTATCTGGCGGCATCCAGCCCGGAGGCCGAGAGCCTGCTGGACCAGATGGAGGCGATGGAAGAAGAGGGCGATGGTCCGCCGGACCTCCCGGCCGAAGTGCTCCCGGGGCAAGAGCCCCCGGGTGGCAGCGGCCCAGAATCCGGCCGGCCGGCCGATGTGCCCGATTGAGATCCGGTACCTGTACGAATTGGCAGATGTGGTGGAATTGGTAGACACGCTATCTTGAGGGGGTAGTGGCGCAAGCCGTGTGGGTTCGAGTCCCACCATCTGCACCAAATACTCGTTGCCCCGGGCCGCTGAATATCTGTCGGCGCCCGGGGTAATTAGCAATAAAAACAGCATCTTATAAAATTACGAATACTTGACACCGTTTTTGGGCATCACCTAGACTCCGTGCCCGGTGTACGGCTCTGCCGCGTCTGTGCGGGACCGAGTCGTACCCGCGCTTTCAACCAGCAACGCTGAACGGCTCGCCGGCGCGCTCGATCCACGCGACGCCTCGCGAACCTGCCCGCCTGAGGCGGCGTACGGGAGAGAGAAATGCTGGAAGGTTATTTACCCATCCTGCTGTTCATCGCAGTAGGCATCGTGATCGGCGTCGTGCCGCTGGTGGTCGGTATGGCCGTGGGTCCGCACAAGCCGGACGCGGCGAAGAATTCGCCCTACGAGTGTGGCTTCGAGGCCTTCGAGGACTCGCGGCTGAAATTCGATGTCCGCTTCTACCTGGTCGCGATCCTGTTCATCATCTTCGATCTCGAGATCGCGTTTCTCTTCCCGTGGGCCGTGTCGCTAGACACCATTGGCCTGTTCGGGCTTCTTGCGATGGCCCTGTTTCTTGTCATTCTGGTCGTCGGTTTCATCTACGAGTGGAAGAAGGGGGCGCTGGAATGGGAATAGAAGGCGTTCTTGAGAAGGGCTTCGTCACCACCTCGGCGGACAAGCTCATCAACTGGGCCCGCACCGGGTCCCTCTGGCCGATGACCTTCGGTCTCGCGTGCTGCGCGGTGGAGATGATGCATGCCGGTGCCGCGCGCTACGACCTCGACCGCTTCGGGATCATCTTTCGGCCGAGCCCGCGCCAGTCGGACGTGATGATTGTGGCCGGCACCCTGGTCAACAAGATGGCGCCGGCTCTGCGCAAGGTCTACGACCAGATGCCCGAGCCGCGCTGGGTGATCTCCATGGGGTCCTGCGCCAACGGGGGCGGGTATTACCACTACTCCTACGCGGTGGTGCGCGGTTGCGACCGCATCGTGCCGGTGGATGTCTACGTGCCGGGGTGCCCGCCGACGGCGGAGGCGCTGCTCTACGGCATTATCCAGCTGCAGAACAAGATCCGGCGCACGAACACGATCGCGCGCTGACGCACCCGGGGTAGCAGATGGCTGAACAAGACAACTGGACCGACGCCCTGCGGGCGGAACTGGGCGATGCCCTGGAAAGCCTGCACGAGGCGAACGGCGAGATTACTGTCGATATCGCACCGGGCTCCTGGCGCGAGGCGGGCGAGAAGCTGCGCGACGCCCTGGGCTTCGAGATCCTGATCGACCTTTGCGGGGTGGATTACCTCGAATACGGGCAGGACGAATGGGGCACCGACTCCGCCACCAATACGGGTTTTTCCCGAGGTGTCGAAGCGGCGACCTCCGGGCGTTTCACCTTCGATGATGCGCCGGAAGATTCCAACTGGGATGGCCCGCGGTTCACCGTGGTGGCTCACCTGCTGTCGCTCGAGCATAACCGCCGCGTGCGGATGCGCGCCTGGCTGAGTGACGAGGAGTTCCCCGAGGTCGAATCCCTCGTGGACGTCTGGGCCTCGGCCAACTGGTTCGAGCGCGAGGCCTTCGATCTGTTCGGGATCCTCTTCTCCGGTCATCCGGACCTGCGCCGCATCCTCACGGACTACGGCTTTGTGGGGCATCCGTTCCGCAAGGACTTCCCGCTGATCGGGCATGTAGAGATGCGTTATGACGCCGAGCAGGCTCGTGTGGTGTACCAGCCGGTGACGATCGAGCCGCGCGTGCTGGTGCCCAAGGTGATCCGCGCCGACCATCGCTACAGCGAGGGCGAGAAGCCGGGCGAAGGAGCCGAGAATGCCTGAGATTCGCAACTTCACCCTCAACTTCGGGCCGCAGCATCCCTCCGCCCACGGCGTATTGCGCCTGGTGCTGGAGATGGATGGCGAGGTGGTGCAGCGGGCCGACCCGCACATCGGCCTGCTGCACCGCGGCACCGAGAAGCTCGCGGAGAGCAAGCCGTACAACCAGTCGATCGGCTACATGGACCGTCTGGACTACGTGTCGATGATGGCCAACGAGCACGGCTATGTGCTGGCGATGGAAAAGCTGCTGGGCATCGAGGCCCCGCTGCGCGCGCAGTACATCCGCGTGATGTTCGACGAGATCACCCGGATCCTGAACCACCTGATGTGGCTGGGCGCGCATGCGCTGGATATCGGTGCGATGGCGGTGTTCCTGTATGCGTTCCGCGAGCGCGAGGACCTGATGGACTGCTACGAGGCGGTCTCGGGTGCGCGCATGCACGCGACTTATTATCGGCCGGGCGGGGTCGCGCGCGATCTACCGGGCACCATGCCCAAGTATCAGCCGTCCTCCTGGAAGTCCCAGGAAGTGGTGGATGACCTGAACAAGATCCGTCAGGGGTCGTTGCTGGACTTCATCGAGGCGTTTACCGAGCGCTTCCCCGGCTGCGTGGACGAGTACGAGACCCTGCTGACCGACAACCGGATCTGGAAGCAGCGCACCGTCGGGATCGGCGTGGTCGACCCGGATCGGGCGAAGCAGCTGGGCTTCACCGGCCCGATGCTGCGCGGCTCGGGAATCGAGTGGGACCTGCGCAAGAAGCAGCCCTACGAGGTCTACGACCGTCTCGACTTCGACATCCCGGTGGGCACCAACGGCGATTGTTACGATCGCTACCTGGTGCGCATCGAGGAGATGCGCCAGTCCAACCGCATCATTCGTCAGTGTGTGGACTGGCTGCGCCAGAATCCGGGCCCGGTGCTCCTCGAGGATCACAAGATCACCCCGCCGAAGCGCGAGGAGATGAAGGCCGACATGGAGGCCCTGATCCACCACTTCAAGCTGTTCACCGAGGGCATGTGTCTGCCGGAAGGCGAGGCCTACGCGGCGATCGAGCATCCGAAGGGCGAGTTCGGGGTCTACCTGGTCTCGGATGGTTCCAACAAACCGTATCGTCTGAAGGTCCGTCCGCCGGGCTTTGTGCACCTGTCCGCGCTGGACGAGATGGCGCGCGGCCACATGCTGGCCGATGTGGTCGCCATCATCGGGACCCAGGACATCGTATTCGGGGAGATCGACCGCTGATGGCTGCCGAACAGAAAACTGTCGCCTTCCACAAGCACGCCGCGAAGAAGGTCGAGCTGAGCGCGCACGAGCGCGAAGAGATCGACGCATGGCTGGCGCGCTATCCCGAGGATCAGAAGCGCTCGGCCGTTCTGGGCGCTCTGCGTGCGGTGCAGCACGAGGATGGCTATCTCTCCACCGCGAAGATGGATGCCGTGGCCGACTATCTCGGGCTGCCGGCGATCGCGGTGTACGAGGTGGGTTCGTTCTACTCCATGTACGAACTGGAGCCGGTGGGCAAGCACACCATCATGGTGTGCGACAACATCTCCTGCATGCTGCGCGGCGCCGAGCCGATCATCGAGCACCTCGAGAAGCGTCTGGGCATCAAGCGCGGCGAGAGTACACCGGACGGCAAGTTCTACCTGAAGCTGGAAGAGGAGTGCCTTGCAGCCTGTTGCGGCGCCCCGATGATGCAGGTGGACCACAAGTACTACGAGAATCTCACCCCCGAGCGGGTCGACGAGATCCTCGACGGTCTGGAGAAGTAGCATGGCCAACCAGATCTGCTTTGCGACGCGTTACCTGGACAACGCCGCCGCGCTCGAGACCTACAAGAGCGTCGGCGGCTATCAGGCGCTGGAGAAGGTCTACAAGGGCAAGATGGCCCCCGAGGACGTGATCGAGGAGGTCAAGACCTCCAACCTCCGCGGCCGCGGAGGTGCGGGTTTCCCGACCGGTCTCAAGTGGTCGTTCATGCCGCGCAACAGCCCGGGGCAGAAGTACATCGTCTGCAACTCGGACGAATCCGAGCCGGGTACCTGCAAGGATCGCGAGATCCTGATGTACAACCCGCATGCGCTGATCGAGGGGATGGCGATCGCTGGGTACGCGATCGGCGCGACGGTGGGCTACAACTACATGCGCGGCGAGTTCATGGACGAAGTGAACACCCGTTTTACGGCCGCGCTGCAGGAGGCCTACGAAGCCGGCTACCTCGGCAAGGACATCTTCGGCTCGGGGGTGGACTTCGATCTGCATCCGTCGCTGGGGGCCGGTGCCTATATCTGTGGCGAAGAGACGGCGCTGCTGGAATCGCTGGAAGGCAAGAAGGGCCAGCCGCGCTTCAAGCCCCCGTTCCCGGCCAACTACGGCCTGTACGGAAAGCCAACCACGATCAATAACACCGAGTCGCTCGCCTCGATCCCGTCGATCATCCGCAATGGCGGCCAGTGGTTCGCGGATCTGGGTGTGCCCAAGTCGGGGGGCGAGAAGCTGTTCTCGGTGTCCGGGCACGTGAACAAGCCGGGCAACTTCGAGATCCCACTGGGCACTCCGTTCAAGGATCTGCTGGAAATGGCCGGCGGTGTACTGAACGGGCGCAAGCTGAAGGCGGTGATCCCGGGGGGATCATCGGTGCCGGTGGTACCGGGCGACGTGATGCTGAAGGCCAACATGGACTTCGATTCCATCGCCCATGCCGGCTCCATGCTGGGTTCCGGGGCGGTGATCGTGATGGACGAGACCGCCGACATGGTGAAGTCCCTGCAGCGGATCTCTCGCTTCTATTTCTCCGAGTCCTGCGGCCAGTGCACGCCCTGCCGCGAGGGGACCGGGTGGCTCTACCGCATGCTCACGCGCATCGTCGAGGGCCGGGGCCGACCCGAGGACCTGGAACGGCTGGACGACGTGGCCAGCAAGATCGAGGGCCATACCATCTGCGCCCTGGGCGACGCCGCCGCCATGCCGGTGCGCAGCTTCGTCAAGCATTTCCGCCACGAATTCGAATACTACATCCAGCACGGCCGGAGCCCGGTGGCAGACGCCGCCTGACGCTCTACCGCGCCATCGCATCAGGAATCGAGCATGAGTCAGGATCAGAAACAAGATCTGGTCAGCATCGAGATTGACGGCCGTACGGTGGAGGCGCCCAAGGGCGCCATGCTCATCGATGTCGCCGATGATGCCGATATCCGCATTCCGCGGTTCTGCTACCACAAGAAGCTGTCGGTGGCGGCCAACTGCCGTATGTGTCTGGTCGAGGTGGAAAAGGCACCCAAGCCGCTGCCGGCCTGCGCCACGCCGGTGATGGACGGCATGAAGGTGTACACCCAGTCCCCGCTGGCGCTACGCGCGCAGAAGGGGACCATGGAGTTCCTGCTGATCAACCATCCGCTGGACTGCCCGATCTGTGACCAGGGCGGCGAGTGCGAGCTGCAGGACGTGGCCATGGGCTACGGCGAAAGCGTGTCCACCTATACCGAAGCCAAGCGCGTGGTGAAGGACAAGGACATCGGTCCGCTGATCGAGACCGAGATGACCCGCTGCATCCACTGCACCCGTTGTGTGCGCTTCGGCGAGGAGATCGCCGGGGTGCGCGAGCTGGGCGCGACCGGACGCGGCGAGCACATGCGCATCGGCACCTACGTCGAGAAGACCGTGGCCCACGAGCTCTCCGGCAACGTGATCGACCTGTGCCCAGTGGGGGCGCTGACCGCCAAGCCGTCGCGCTACAGCGCGCGTGCCTGGGAATACGCGCAGGCGGCGACGATTGCCCCGCATGATGCGGTCGGCTCCAATCTGTTCCTGCATACCGACGACGGCCGTGCGATGCGGGTCGTCCCGCGCGAGAACGACGCGGTCAACGAGACCTGGATCTCCGACCGCGATCGCTTCAGCTACACCGGTCTGTATGCGGAGGATCGACTGACCCGCCCACGGATCAAGGTCGACGGCCAGTGGCAGGAGGTCTCCTGGGAGACCGCATTGAGCTACGCCGTTGAGGGCCTGAAGGAAGTGGCCCCGGCGCGCGTGGGCGCGTTGCTCTCGCCTGCACTCTCGCTGGAAGAACACTACTTGGCGCAAAAAGTGCTGCGGGGCATGGGTGTCACCGACATCGATCACCGCGTGAATCAGCGCGATTTCCGCGACGAGGCGGCGGCCCCGCTGTTCCCGTATCTGGGGGTCGCGATTGGCGAGCTCGAAAACGCGGATGCGGTTCTGCTGGTGGGCAGCAACCCGCGTCGCGAGCAGCCGTTGCTGGCACACCGCCTGCGCAAGGCGGCCTCGCGCGGTGCACATGTGAGCCTGATCAACGACATGCTGCTGGACCTGACCTATCCGGTTCAGGCCCAGCTGGTGGGCGACGAGCGTGACCAGGTCCTGGCGCTCGCCGGGATCGCCGGCCAGCTCGCCGCGGCCGGCAAGTCGCTGCCGAAGAAGCTGGAGAAGATCGTCAAGGCGGCCGCGACCGACGACGGCGAGACGCGGGAAGCCTTCGAACGCGCAGCCCGTGCGCTGCTGGATGGGAAGCGGGGCCATGTGCTGCTCGGCGCCGCTGCAATCAATGGGCCAGCCTTTGCCACGTTGCGGGCCCTTGCAGGCTGGATCGCCAAACATACCGGCGCCAGCCTGGGCTACCTGCCGCAGGGCGCGAATGCCGCGGGTGCCTGGCTGGCTGGCGTCCTGCCGCATCGTGGCCCGGGTGGGGCGGAGCTGGATGTCGCCGGTACGAATGCCGCCGAGATGCTCGAGCAGGGACGCGATGCATTCGTGATCGCTGGGCTGGAGCCGGGGCGCGATGGGGTCGATCCGGCGGCCTTCCAGGCAGCCCTGGAGCGTGCCGGCCTGGTGGTCGCCCTGAACAGCTTTGCCACGCCTGAACTGGAGGCTGTGGCGGATGTGTTGCTGCCGATCGCCACAAGCTTTGAGCAATCCGGGACCTTCGTGAACGCCGAGGGCCGTTGGCAGAGTTTCCGCGCCGCCTCGCGCGCCCCGGATGACGCCCGGCCAGGCTGGAAGGTCTGGCGCGTGCTGGGCAATCTCCTCGACCAGAGCGGCTTCGATTACCTGGATTCGCCCGCGGTGCGCGATGAGCTGAAGGGCCAGCTGGCGGAAGCCAGCTTCGATACCGGTGTCAACCTCAACAAGGTCCAGGTGGAGGTGCCCGAGGCCGGCGCGGGCAACGGGCTGTACCGTGTCCAGGCGGCCGCGCTCTACAGCGGTGATCCGCTGGTGCGCCGTGCCGAGCCGCTGCAGACCAGCCCCGAAGGGCTGCTGGCCGAGAGCGTGCTGGTACATCCCGAGTCCGCCGGCGAGCACGCCCATGGGAGCCGCGTGCGACTGCGTCAGGGCAAGGCCGAAACGGAGTTGACCCTGTTGCTGGACGATTCGGTACCGCCGGGTCTAGCCGTGACCTTCGCGGGTTCCGCGGCCATGGGGGCCCTCGGCCTGCCGAACACCACGGTCACGCTGGCGCGGGCCTGAGGGACTTAAGACATGTTCGACTGGATGATGAACCTCTTCTACAGCCTTCCGACGGTCATGCAGATCCTGATCGGCATTCAGCTGATCGTGATTCCGCTGATGCTGGCCGTGGCCTACACGACCTTTGCCGAACGCAAGGTGATCGGTTACGCCCACGTGCGCATCGGCCCGAACCGGGTGGGCCCGCGCGGCTGGTTGCAGCCGATCGCGGACGCCCTGAAGCTGTTGACCAAGGAGGTCATCCTCCCGACCAACGCCAATCGCTTCCTGTTCCTGAGCGCCCCGGTGCTTACGATTGCACCGGCTTTGGCGGCCTGGGCGGTGGTTCCGTTTTTCGACGGCGGGGCCCTGGCGAACGTGAACGCCGGCCTGCTGTATCTGCTGGCGCTGACCTCCCTCGGTGTGTACGGCATCATCATCGCGGGTTGGGCCTCGAACTCGAAATACGCGCTGCTGGGCTCGCTGCGCTCGGCGGCGCAACTGGTCTCCTATGAGATCGCGATGGGCTTTGCCCTGGTGGGCGTGCTGATGGCTGCCGGCACCCTGAACGTGGGCGGGATCATCGAGGCGCAGTCCGGGAGCATGTACCACTGGTTCCTGCTGCCGCTGCTGCCGATGTTCTTCGTGTACTTCATCTCCGGGATCGCTGAGACCAACCGTGCGCCCTTCGACGTCGCGGAGGGCGAGTCCGAGATCGTGGCCGGGTTCCACGTGGAATACTCCGGCATGGCGTTCGCGGTGTTCTTCCTCGCGGAATACGCCAACATGATCCTGATCTCGGCGCTGACCGCGATCCTGTTCCTGGGGGGCTGGCTGTCGCCATTCCAGGGCATCCTGCCGGCTGCCGTGTTCGACTGGCCGGTGATCGGGACGCTGCTGGATCACGGGATTCACTGGTTCCTGTTCAAGACCGCGGTGTTCCTGTTCGCCTTCCTGTGGTTCCGCGCCACCTTCCCGCGCTATCGCTATGACCAGATCATGCGCCTGGGCTGGAAGGTCCTGATCCCGGTGACCATCGTCTGGCTGTTTGTCGAGGGCGTGCTGGTCGCGTTCAACGTCGGCCCGTGGTTCGCCTGAGGAGATCGTGATGAAAGCCGTGCGCCGTTTCTTCAAGAGTTTCCTGTTCTTCGAGCTGCTGCTGGGGCTGCGCCTGACCGGGCGTTACCTGTTGAGCCGCAAGTTCACCGTGCAATACCCGGACGAGAAGACGCCGATGTCGCCGCGCTTCCGCGGGCTGCACGCCCTGCGCCGTTATCCCAACGGCGAAGAGCGCTGCATCGCCTGCAAGCTGTGCGAGGCGGTGTGCCCGGCGCTGGCAATTACCATCGACTCCGAGGAGCGCGACGACGGCACGCGGCGCACCACGCGCTACGACATTGACCTGTTCAAGTGCATCTTCTGCGGCTTCTGCGAAGAGGCCTGTCCGGTGGATTCCATCGTCGAGACGCACCTTTTCGAGTACCACTTCGAGAACCGGGGCGAGCAGATTATGACCAAGGACAAGCTCCTGGCCATTGGTGACCGCTTCGAGAAAGAGATCGCGCAGGCCCGCGCGGTCGACGCCCCCTACCGGTAACGCAGGGAACGCCTCATGACCTTCGAGCTTGTCCTTTTCTACCTGTTCGGTGCGATGCTGCTGGGAGGCGCGCTGGCGATGATCAGCGTGCGCAACCCGGTGCATGCGGCGCTGTTTCTGGTACTTTGCTTCGTTGCCGCCGCGGCATTGTGGGTCATTGCGGAGGCCGAGTTCCTGGGCATCGTCCTGGTGCTGGTGTACGTCGGCGCGGTCATGGTGCTGTTCCTGTTCGTGGTGATGATGCTGGACATCAACCTCGCCAAACTGCGCGAGGGCTTCGCCGAGTATCTGCCGGCGGGGATTGTGGTCGCGCTGGCCATGGCGACCGTGCTGGTGCTGGTGATTACCCGCTACATCACCATGGACGCCCCCGAGCGGGCCGGCCCCGAGTACGCCAACACCGAGGCCCTGGGCGCGATCCTGTACACCGAGTACGTCTATCCGTTCGAGATCGCCGCGGTGATCCTGCTGGTCGCGATCATCGCCGCGATCTCGCTGACCATGCGCAAGCGGCCGGACAACAAGTCGATCGACCCGGGCAAGCAGATGGCGGTCTCCCGCGAAGGGCGGGTGCGCATGGTCGCCATGCCGTCGGAGAAGAAAGTAGCCCCGCGACGGGGTGCGCAGGGGTCCGGGGCGAATGCCCCGGGTGGGGACGACGGCTCGAAGTAGGCACACCGAGTACACAGGCATCCCGGCCGCGCGTCGGGACCCGGACACCGGGGGCGGCCAACGTCCCCGAAAGAACTCAGGGCTAGAACATGATTACGCTAGAGCACTACCTGGTGCTGGCCGCGCTTTTGTTTTCCATCAGCGTGGCCGGGATCTTCCTGAACCGGAAAAACGTGATCGTGCTGTTGATGTGCATCGAGCTGATGATGCTCGCGGTGAACATCAACTTCATTGCCTTCTCGTTTTTCCTGCAGGACCTCGCGGGCCAGGTGTTCGTGTTCTTCATCCTGACCGTCGCCGCGGCCGAGGCGGCCATCGGCCTCGCCATCCTGGTGTTGCTGTTCCGTAATCGCGGAACCATCAACGTCCAGGACATGGATGCAATGAAGGGATAAACGGCCATGGATACGATCTATCTACTCATTGTTCTGGCGCCGCTGTTCGGCGCGATCGCCGCCGGCCTGTTCGGTCGCCAGATTGGCCGTGCCGGGGCGCACACCGTCACCATCCTGGGGGTGGCGGTCTCGTTTATCCTGTCTGTGGTGGTCTTCTGGGCGCATGTCTTCGGGGATACCGGGGTCTACAACGAGACCCTCTACACCTGGCTGGTGTCGGACGGCATCCAGTTCGAGGTCGGGTTCCTGGTCGACAACCTGACCGCGATGATGATGCTCGTGGTCACCTTCGTCTCCCTGATGGTGCACATCTACACCATCGGCTACATGAAGGACGATCCGGGCTACCAGCGTTTCTTCGCGTACATCTCCCTGTTCACCTTCTCCATGCTGATGCTGGTGATGGCGAACAACTTCATGCAGCTGTTCTTCGGCTGGGAGGCCGTGGGGCTGGTCTCCTATCTGCTGATTGGATTCTGGTACAAGCGCCCCACCGCGACCTACGCGAACATGAAGGCGTTCATCGTGAACCGCGTCGGGGACTTCGGTTTCCTGATCGGCATCGCCGCGCTGGTGTTCTATACCGGCAGCCTGAACTACACCGAGGTGTTCGCCGAAGGCCAGGCGATGAGCGAGGCCACAATCACCATCTGGCCGGGCTGGACCTTCGGGCTGCTGGACCTGGCGCTGATCTTCCTGTTCATCGGTGCGATGGGGAAATCCGCCCAGGTGCCGCTGCATGTCTGGCTGCCGGATTCCATGGAAGGCCCGACGCCGATCTCCGCGCTGATCCATGCGGCCACCATGGTGACCGCGGGCATCTTCATGGTCGCGCGCATGTCGCCGCTGTACGAGTTCTCGGTCGCGGCGCTGTCGTTCATTCTCATCATCGGCGCGATCACTGCGTTCTTCATGGGCCTGATCGGTCTGGTGCAGAACGACATCAAGCGCGTGGTCGCCTATTCGACGTTGTCCCAGCTGGGCTACATGACCGTGGCCCTGGGTGCGTCGGCGTACGCCGCGGGGCTGTTCCACCTGATGACCCACGCCTTCTTCAAGGCGCTGCTGTTCCTGGCTGCCGGCTCGGTGATCATCGCCATGCACCACCTGCAGGACATGCGCGCGATGGGCGGCCTGCGTCGGTACATGCCGATCACCTACGTGACGGCGCTCATCGGGTCCCTGGCGTTGATCGGCTTCCCGTTCTTCTCCGGGTTCTTCTCCAAGGATGCGATCATCGAGGCGGTGGGCTATTCCGAAACCCCGGGGGCCACGTTCGCCTACTGGCTGGTGCTGGCCGGGGTGTTCGTCACCGCGCTATACACCTTCCGCATGTTCTTCATGGTGTTCCATGGCGAGGAGCGCTATGACCAGGCACACAAGTACATGCCGGACCACGGCGACGAACACGACGATGAGCATGGCGATGACCACCACGGCCCACTGCAGCCGAAGGAGTCGCCGTGGGTGGTGACGGTGCCGCTGATCCTGCTGGCGATCCCGTCGGTCGTGGCTGGCTATTTCATCGGTCCGATGTTGTTTGGCGACTTCTTCGCCAACAGCCTGTTCGTGCTGCCGGAGCAGGATGTGCTGGCGACCAAGGGCGAGACCTACACCGGGGTCATCGGCTTTGTACTGCACGGTCTGATGCTGCCGGCGTTCTGGCTGGCAATGGCCGGCCTGGCGACCGCCTGGTACCTGTACATGAAGCGCCCGGAACTGCCGGGGTTGATCGCCGAACGCCTGAAGCTCGGGGTGCGCATCCTCGAGGACAAGTACGGCTTCGACCGTTTCAACGACTGGTTCTTTGCCGGCGGGTCGGTCCGTCTCGGGCGTGCCCTGTGGCGCTACGGTGACGCGCTGATCATCGACGGGCTGCTGGTCAATGGCACGGCGCGCTCGATCGGCTGGATCTCGTCGCGTGTCCGCCACATGCAGTCCGGCTTCCTCTACCACTACGCGTTCGTGATGATCATCGGCCTGCTGGTCCTGATGTTCGCCTTCGTGATCTGAGCGGCTTCGACACCCATGCGCTCGAAGCCCATCGCTGTTTCAAGGAACGACCATGTTTGCTGACTGGCCTATCTTGAGTCTGTTGATCTGGCTGCCGATTCTCGGTGGCTTCCTGGTGCTCGCCGCCGGGCGCGACGCGCCCCATGTGGCGCGTCGGCTCGGACTCGCGGTGGCCGTAGCGACCTTTGTCGTGAGCTTGCCGCTCTGGTTCGTGTTCGAGCGGGGGACCGCCGAGATGCAGTTCCAGGAGCTGGCCTCCTGGATCCCGGCGTTCAACGTGAACTACCACCTGGGGGTGGACGGCATCTCCATGCCGCTGATCCTGCTGACCACGCTGATCACCGTGGTCGTGGTAGTTGCCGCGTGGGAATCGGTGAAGGACCGCATCGCCTATTACATGGCCGCGATGCTGGTGATGGAAGGCCTGATGATCGGCATGTTCGCATCGATGGATGCGGTGCTGTTCTACGTGTTCTTCGAGGCGATGCTGATCCCGATGTTCCTGGTGATCGGGATCTGGGGCGGGCCGCGGCGCGTCTACGCCACCCTCAAGTTCTTCCTCTACACCTTCCTCGGTTCGGTGTTCATGCTGGTCGCGCTGATCTGGATGTACATCCAGTCCGGCAGTTTCCTGATCCAGGATTTCCATGCCCTGCAGATCGGCCTGACCGCGCAGATCCTGATCTTCCTCGCGTTCTTCATGGCGTTCGCGGTAAAGATCCCGATGTTCCCGGTGCATACCTGGCTGCCGGATGCCCACGTGGAGGCGCCCACCGGCGGCTCGGTGATCCTGGCCGCGATCATGCTGAAGATTGGGGGCTATGGCTTCCTGCGCTTCTCGCTGCCGATCACCCCGGATGCCAGCGCCGTGCTCGACACCATGATGATCGTGCTGTCGCTGATCGCGATCGTCTACATCGGCCTGGTGGCGCTGATCCAGAGCGACATGAAGAAGCTGATCGCGTATTCGTCGATCGCGCACATGGGCTTCGTGACCCTGGGCTTCTTCCTGGCCTTCTACATCTACTCCAACACCGGTGACTGGGAAGGCGCCTCGCTGGGTATCGCCGGCGGCATGGTGCAGATGATCTCGCACGGCTTCATCTCGGCGGCGATGTTCCTCGCGGTGGGGGTGCTGTACGACCGCCTGCACAGCCGCCAGATCGCCGATTACGGCGGCGTGGTGAACACCATGCCGTGGTTCGCCGCGTTCTTCGTGCTGTTCGCCATGGCCAACACCGGCCTGCCGGGCACCTCCGGGTTCGTCGGCGAGTTCATGGTCATCCTGGCCGCGTTCAAGGCGGATTTCTGGATCGCCTTCCTCGCCGCGACCACCCTGATCCTGGCCGCTGGCTACACCCTGTGGCTGGTCAAGCGCGTGATCTTCGGCGCGGTGGCCAACGAGAACGTGGCCGGTCTTTCCGACATGAATCGCCGCGAGTTCTTCTTGATGGGCGTGCTGGCCTTCTTCACGCTGCTGCTGGGCGTGTGGCCGGCCCCGCTGCTGGATGTGATGAACGCGACCATCGACCACCTCGTGGCGCATATCGCGCAGTCGAAGCTCTGAAGGGGCGCCTGACATGAATTTCGAGATCCCCAATTTCCTCCCCGCCGTGCCCGAGATGTTCGTGCTCGGGATCGCGTGCCTGATCCTGGTGATCGACGCGTTCCTGCCGGATTCGCGGCGTGATGTCACCTACGGCCTGGTGCAGGCGACCCTGGTCGTGGCGGCGGGTCTGACACTGTGGATGATGGGGCCGGAGACGGTCCTGACCTTCTCGGATACCTTCGTGAAGGACCCGATGGCCGACATCCTGAAGGTGGCGGTGTACGTGACCAGCTTCCTGGTCTTCCTGTATTCGCGTCCCTACCTGATGGAACGCGGTATCCACAAGGGCGAGTTCTACGTGCTGGGCCTGTTTGCCGTGCTCGGCATGATGATCATGATCTCGGGGCACAACCTGCTGACCCTGTACCTGGGCCTGGAGTTGCTGTCGCTGTCGTCCTACGCGCTGGTCGCGTTCTGGCGCGACAACTCGCGCGCCACCGAGGCGGCCATGAAGTACTTCGTGCTGGGTGCGCTGGCATCCGGTTTGCTGCTCTACGGTATGTCCATGATCTATGGCATGACCGGTTCACTGGATATCGCGGTGATCGCCGCCGAATTGGTGGCTGCGGACGAGAGCATGAACGTCCCGCTGGTCTTCGGTCTCGTGTTCCTGGTGGTCGCCATCGCGTTCAAGCTGGGGGCGGTGCCGTTTCATATGTGGGTGCCGGACGTCTACGACGGTGCCCCCACGGCGGTCACGCTGTTCATCGCCACGGCGCCGAAGATTGCGGCATTCGCCTTCCTGATGCGGCTGCTGGTGGAAGGCATGGGGCCACTGCACGCCGACTGGCAGGGCATGCTGATTATCCTCGCGGTCCTATCGCTCGCAGTGGGCAACGTGATCGCGATCGCCCAGACCAGCATCAAGCGCATGCTGGCCTATTCGACTATTGCCCATATCGGGTTCCTGTTCATGGGGATCCTGGCGGGCACCGACAGCGGGTACGCCTCGGCCATGTTCTACGTGATCGTCTACGCGATCACCGCCGCCGGTGGTTTCGGGATGATCGTGTTCCTGTCGCGCAAGGGGTACGAAGCGGACCAGATCGATGACTTCAAGGGGCTCGCCAAGCGCAACCCCTGGTTTGCGTTCATCATGCTGCTCCTGTTGTTCTCCATGGCCGGTGTACCGCCGACGGTCGGCTTCTACGCCAAGCTGGCGGTGATCCAGGCCGCCGTGGGCGCGGAACTGGTCTGGCTGGCGATCGTCGCGGTGATCTTCTCGATCATTGGCGCCTTCTACTACCTGCGTGTGGTCAAGATGATGTTCTTCGACGACCCCCAGGAAGGTGCCGAGGAGCCGGTCCAGCCGTCCAGTGCGCTGGCTGCTGCGCTTAGCATTAATGGGCTTGCGGTGCTGCTGTTGGGAATTTTCCCGGGTCTGCTGCTGTCTTTAACCCACTACGCAATTATCGGGTAACTCGTGACACAGTGGATTCCGTTTGAAGTTCTGGTCTGGGGGTATGTGGTTGTCGCGTTCATCAGCGCGAACCTGCCCTGGCTCAGTGATCGTATCGGCCTGATGGTGTTGCCGGAGAGTGGCGTCAAGGGGCCGTGGACCCGCATTGGCGAATGGCTGGTGCTGTATATGGTGATCGGCGCAATCGGGAAGGGGCTGGAGTTCCAGGCGACCGGCGGTATCCATCCGCAGGGCTGGGAGTTCTACGTGATCACCCTGTCGCTGTTCGCGATGTTTGCCCTGCCCGGATACATCTGGCGCTACGACCTGCGCCCACACCTGCGGGCTGGCCAGCGCCGGGCACGGTAAATAATCGGCGACAGCCCTTGCGGGGCGGGTCGGCGCTTTGGTATAGTTCTGCGTCTCGGATGCGGGGTGGAGCAGTCTGGCAGCTCGTCGGGCTCATAACCCGAAGGTCGCAGGTTCAAATCCTGCCCCCGCTACCAATTGTCAGAGAGGCCCCGTACGGGGCCTTTTTGTTAAGGGTCTTCGCCCGTGTGGTGAATCGCCCTTGGGCCGCGCTCCCGCGCGCCTCGCAGCACCCAAGGTGTTGCTGTCATCTGGAGAGGTGTACGAGGGGCGTTCGGCGCCCTTTTTTTGTTTCCGGGTCCCGCCAAAGGGACGGAGTCGATCGAGACGCCCTTGTCGCAGAAGGCTGAACAACTGAAAACACTGCTGACCCCGGTTGTCGAGGGGGAAGGCATGCAGCTGTGGGGGCTGGAGTACCACTCCGGTTCCACGCCGCCTGTCGTGCGGATCTATATCGATGGCGAGAATGGCGTCACGGTGGACGATTGCGCGCGCGTCAGCGATCAGGCCGGTGCGGTCATCGAGGTCGAGGAGGCTCTGAAGGGGAACTACACCCTGGAGGTGTCCAGCCCCGGCATCGAACGCCCTCTGTTTACCCCCGAGCAGTTCCGGACCTACATCGGTCATCCGGTGAAGGTGCGTCTGGCATGGCCGGAGCATGACCGCCGCAATTTCCGTGGCGTACTGCTGTCGGTGGAAGATCCAATGATCGAGGTGGAAGTGGACGGTATGGCCTACGAGCTGCCGCTGGCCGCGATCCACAACGCGCGTGTCCTTGAGCAGCTGTAAAAAATAGCTGTAGTCCGGGGCGCTGCTACGCTTTTTGTTGAATCGGCAGGCAACTGCCGAGTGCGGAGAGGCAAGACATGAACAAGGAGATCCTGCTGGTCGCTGATGCCGTGGCGAACGAGAAGGGAGTGGAGAAGGACATCATCTTCGAAGCCCTGGAATCGGCCCTGGCGATGGCGACCCGCAAGTACCACGGCGGCAAGATGGACGTGCGCGTGAGCATCGACCGCGAGGAGGGTGATTACGAGGCCTTCCGGCGCTGGACCGTGGTGGACGACGAGGACCCCGAGTTCGAATCCCCGGAATACCAGACGCTGCTGTCCTATGCCCAGCAGAAGAATCCGGACGCCCAGGTCGGCGACGTGATCGAGGAGCCGGTCGAGGCCGTGGACTTCGGTCGCATTGCGGCCCAGGCCGCGAAGCAGGTCATCGTGCAGAAAGTGCGCGAGGCCGAGCGGGCCAAGGTCGTCGCGGAGTACCAGGATCGCGTTGGCACGCTGGTCATGGGGATCGTCAAGCGTACGGATCGCAATGGCACCTATGTGGACCTCGGGAGCAACGCCGAGGCCCTGATCCCGCGCGAACACATGATCCCGCGCGAGACCGTGCGTACCAATGACCGGCTGCGCGGCTATCTCAAGGAGATCCGCCCCGAGGCTCGTGGTCCGCAGTTGATCCTCAGCCGCACCGCGCCGGAGTTCCTGATGGAGCTGTTCAAGCTCGAGGTGCCCGAGGTCGGCCAGAACATTATCGACATCATGGGTGCGGCCCGTGACCCGGGTATGCGCGCCAAGATTGCGGTGCGCTCCAACGACCCGCGTCTGGATCCGGTCGGCGCCTGCGTCGGCATGCGCGGCTCGCGTGTGCAGTCGGTGTCCAACGAGCTGGCCGGCGAGCGCATCGACATCATTGTCTGGGACGAGAATCCGGCTCAGTTCGTGATCAATGCGATGTCGCCGGCGGAGGTCCTGTCGATCGTGGTCGACGAGGACAAGCAGTCGATGGATATCGCGGTCGAGGAAGACAAGCTGTCACTGGCCATCGGCCGTGGCGGCCAGAACATCCGCCTGGCCTCCCAGCTGACCGGCTGGGAACTGAATGTGATGACCGAGGAACAGGCCGCCGAAAAGAGCGACGCCGAGGCCCAGCAGTTGGTCGCGTTCTTCATGGAGGCCCTGGATGTCGACGAGGAAGTTGCCAGCATCCTGGTTCAGGAAGGCTTTACGACCCTGGACGAAGTGGCCTATGTGGAAGAGGCAGAACTGCTGGCGATCGAGGAGTTCGACGAGGCCATGGTCGAGGAGCTGCGCAATCGTGCGAGCGACGCGCTCCTGACCAAGGCCATCGCGGCCGAGGGTGGCGATGGCTATCAGCCCGCGGAGGATCTCCTCGGCATGGAAGGCATGAGCCCGGCGCTGGCGAACAAGCTGGCGTCACATGGTGTGTGCACCATGGAGGACCTGGCGGAGCAGGCATCCGACGACGTGGTCGAGATGACCGGCCTGGATACGGAAGAGGCGTCGGCGCTGATTATGACGGCGCGCGCCCCGTGGTTCGAAACCGGGGAGTAAGCCCCGGTCGCTCGTCTCGCGGACGCGTATCACAGGCTGTCGGTTGGCCTGAAAAGAATCTGGAATGGAGGTAGGCGCCATGGCGCAAATGACAGTGCAGCAATTCGCGGAATCGGTGGGAACACCGGTTGACCGCCTCATGGTTCAGCTCAAGGAGGCGGGCGTCGAGGTCGATGGTCCGGAAGCGGCGATCACCGATGCCGAAAAGCGCAAGCTGCTCGATCACCTCCGTCAGGCGCATGGCGAGGGCGACGCAGGACGCGTGACCCTGAAGCGCCGGACCCAGGCGCAGACCCTCAAGGTCAGCTCCGGCCAGGGGCGCTCGAAGACGGTTAACGTCGAGGTGCGCAAGAAGCGGACCCTGAAGCCCAAGCCGGCCGAGGCGCAGCCCGAGGCCCCGGTGGAAGAGGCCCCAGTGGCCGAAGAGCAACAGGCCCCGGCGCCCGAGGCCCCGGAAGAAGTCCGTGCCGCCGACCCGGCGGAAGAGACGGCCCCCGAGGCTCCGGTCGAGGACGAGACCCCGGTCGCCGAAGAGGTGCCGGTCGAGGAGCCCAAGGCCGAGGAGCCGGTCGTCGAGACCCCGGCCGAGCCGGAGCCCGAGGTGGCCGAAGAGGCCCCGGTCGAGGAGCCCGCTGCCGAACCGGAGCCCGTACCCGAGAAGCCGAAGCGTGCGCTCAGCCGTACCGAGCAGCTGGCGCTGCAGGTGGAGGCCGAGCGCGAAGCCCAGCGCAAGGCGTCCGACGCGCGCAAGCAGGAAGCCGTTGAACGCGAAGAACGCCAGAAGCGTCGGGCGAAAGAGCTCGAGGCCCAGGAGGCCAAGCGCGAGAAGGAAGAACAGACACGGTTGGAGCGCGAAGCCGCAGCGCGGCAGGCCGCTCCGGCGGCTGCCCCGGCAGCCGATGCCAAGGCCGGCAAGGGCGCCCGCAAGGGTGGCCGCAAGGACGAGCGCAAGGAACTGCATGTCGCCGGGGACCGCCGCGGTCGCCGCAAGAAGGGCGAGAGCCGCAAGGCCCAGTCCGCTGCGGCTCAGGCCGTGACCAGCAAGCACGGCTTTGCCAAGCCGACCGCGCCGGTGGTGCGGGATGTCGAGGTGCCGGAAACCATTACCGTGGCCGACTTGGCCCAGGCGATGGCGATCAAGGCGCCGCAGCTGATCAAGGCCCTGATGGGCATGGGCGTGATGGCCACTATCAATCAGTCGATTGATCAGGACACCGCGATGCTGGTGGTCGAGGAGATGGGGCATAACCCGATCGCCGCGAAGGAAACCTCGGTCGAGGACGAGATCGATACCGGTCTTGAGCAGAATGCCGAGGCCCGTCCGCGGCCACCGGTGGTGACCGTGATGGGTCATGTCGACCACGGGAAGACCTCGCTGCTGGACTATATCCGCAAGGAGAAGGTCGCCTCTGGCGAGGCAGGCGGAATTACCCAGCACATCGGTGCCTACCACGTGAAGAACAACCACGATGGCGTGACCTTCCTGGATACCCCGGGGCATGCCGCGTTTACCGCAATGCGTGCCCGTGGCGCCCAATCCACCGACATTGTGATCCTGGTGGTTGCGGCGGATGACGGCGTGATGCCGCAGACCATTGAGGCGATCCAACATGCGAAGGCTGCGGGCGTGCCGATGGTCGTGGCGGTCAACAAGGTCGACAAGCCCGAGGCCGAACCGGATCGGGTCATGAACGAACTGGCCCAGCACGAGGTCATCCCCGAGTCCTGGGGCGGCGATACCCAGTTCATTCAGGTCTCCGCCCATACCGGCCAGGGGATCGACGATCTGCTGGAGTCCCTGGGGCTGCAGGCCGAGGTGATGGAGCTGAAGGCCCCGGACGAGGGTCCGGCGCGTGGTGTAGTCATCGAATCGCGCCTGGAGAAAGGCCGCGGTCCGGTCGCGACCATTCTGGTCCAGTCCGGCAAGCTCAAGCACGGCGACATCGTGCTCTCGGGCAAGGAATACGGCCGCGTGCGGGCGATGTTCGACGATACCGGCACGGCCGTGAAGGAGGTCGGCCCGTCGATGCCGGTCGAGGTCCTGGGCCTGTCCGGGGTGCCGGATGCTGGCGACGAGGTGCTGGTGGTGGCCGATGACAAGACGGCCCGCGAGGTCGCAGAGCATCGCGACACCAAGCAACGCGAGCGCAAGCTGGCCGCGCAACAGGCGTCGAAGCTGGAGAACATCTTCAACCAGATGCAGGACGGCCAGATCGCGACCGTGAACATCCTGATCAAGGCGGATGTGCAGGGCTCGGCCGAGGCCCTGCGCGAGTCGCTGATCAAGCTGTCCACTGACGAGGTCCGCGTGAAGGTGGTCTCCGCCGGCGTGGGCGGGATCTCCGAGTCCGACATGAACCTGGCGATGGCCTCCGAGGCGATCGTGATCGCGTTCAACGTGCGTGCCGATGCGGGCGCGAAACGCCTCGCGGCGGAGAACGAGATCGACGTGCGCTACTACTCGGTGATCTACGAGGCGATCGACGACGTGAAGCAGGCGCTGTCCGGTCTGCTGTCGGCCGAGATCCGCGAAGAGATCGTCGGCCTGGCGCAGGTGCGCGACGTGTTCAAGGCCTCGGGCTTTGGTCAGGTTGCCGGCTGTCTGGTGATGGAGGGCGCGGTCAAGCGGGGCAACCCGATCCGCGTGCTGCGTGACAACGTCGTAATCTACGAGGGCGAGCTGGAGAGCCTGCGTCGCTTCAAGGACGATGTGAACGAGGTCAAGGCCGGTACCGAATGTGGTATCGCGGTGAAGAACTACAACGACGTGAAGGCGGGTGACCAGATCGAGGTCTTCCAGCGCGTCGAGGTGGCCCGGACGCTCTGATGCCGGGTAACCGCGACTTCCATCGTTCCGACCGTGTCGGGGAGCAGATCCAGCGCGAGCTGGCCGAGCTCATCCGCATGGAGGTCAAGGACCCGCGGGTCGGCATGATCACGCTGGCCGGGGTCGAGGTGTCGCGCGATCTGGCGTATGCCCGAGTGTATTTCACCCAGCTCGGCGGGGCCGAGAAGGGTCAGGAGGCGCAGAAGGGCTTGAACAGCGCCGCCGGGTTTCTGCGTCGGGCCCTGGGGCAGCGCATGCGTCTGCGCTCGGTGCCGCAACTGCGCTTCATCTATGACGATACGCCGGAGCGCGGTGCGCACCTGTCGTCACTGATCAATCAGGCGCTGGCCGAGGATCGGGCGCATCATGCGGACGATCCCGAGGCCCTGGATGGGGACGGCGCGGCAGATGACGGTGGCTCCGACAAGCGACGCGATCCGGACGAGGGACCGGAACGCGGGGCCTGAGCCCGGGCGTTTGCGGCCGGGCCGTTCATCCATGGCGAGCAAGCGGCGCGAGGTCGACGGCATCCTGTTGCTGGACAAGCCGCGGGGGCGCAGTTCCAACCAGGCGCTGGGCCGGGTCAAGTATCTGTTGCAGGCGAAGAAGGCCGGTCATACCGGGGCACTGGACCCGCGGGCGACTGGCCTTTTGCCGTTGTGCTTCGGGCAGGCCACCAAGGTCTCCGGCTGGCTGCTGGATGCGGACAAGCGCTATGTCGCCGAGGCGCGCCTGGGTGTGGAGACGGACAGCGCGGACCTCGATGGCGCAGTGATCCGAGAGGCGGCGGTGCCGCCCATCGAGCCGGCCACCCTGCGCGAGCTGGAGCGACGGTTCAGTGGCGATCAGGCGCAGGTCCCGCCAATGGTCTCGGCCCTAAAGCATCAGGGCAAGCGCCTGTATGAGCTCGCGCGTCAGGGTGTGGAGGTGGACCGCCCCCCGCGTCCGGTGCAGATCCATTCCCTGGAGATCGAGCAGATCGCGGCGGACGGCCTGCGTTTGAAGGTGCACTGTTCCAAGGGGACCTATATCCGTTCGCTGGTTGCCGACATCGGGCATGCGCTCGGTTGTGGAGCGGCGGTGGATACGTTGCACCGGGTCGGGCATGGCCACTTCGACGCAGCCGCGATGGTCTCGCTGGAGGCCATTGAGGCGGCCTTCGAGGCGGGCGGCGTCGCCGCCATCGAGGCCTTGCTGCAACCGGCGGAGGCGGCGCTGGCGCACTGGCCGTCGGTCACGCTCGACGCCGCCGCCAGCGCCGCCATGCGGCATGGCAACCCGGCCGCGCCGACCGCGGTGATCGGGCAGGCCCCAGGGGCGGCGGATGCCCCGTGCGAAGGGGATACTGGCTGGCCCCTGGTGCGGATTTCTGATGACGGTGGCCGCTTCCTTGCGGTCGGTGTTCGCGACCCCGACGGGCAGATCCGGGCGCGGCGTTTGTTCGTGCCGGCGGCGCACGCGCCGGCCTGAGCGTGCCCGGTCTCTTTCTGTTCACGTCGTCGTGCGTCGTGCTACCATTGCCCGCCTATCGCCAGCGCCACTGGTCGGTTAACGGTTTAGAAATTTTTCAGGAGTCAGGTTTTCATGTCGCTCACCACCGAAGAAAAATCGGCCATCGTCGAGAAGCACAAGCGCGATCCCAACGACACCGGTTCGCCGGAAGTCCAGGTCGCGCTGCTGACGGCCCGCATCCAGCATCTGATGGGGCACTTCGACAAGCACAAGCAGGATCATCACTCGCGCCGCGGCCTGTTGAAGATGGTCAGCACGCGCCGCAAGTTGCTGACCTATCTCAAGCGTCATGACCAGGAGCGCTATCAGGCCCTGGTTCAGGAGCTTGGGCTGCGCCGCTAAGGCCGGCATGACGGGCCCGCGCCATTGGTGCGGGCCCGTTCGCTTTCGGGCCCGCACCAATGGGTCGCGAGAGCCAGAATTCAGGCATCAAAGTCGCAAGAACACGGGAAACGGGAAATAACGTGGCATACAAGAAGTCATTCCAGTACGGAAACCATACGGTCACCTTCGAAACCGGTGACATCGCTCGTCAGGCCAGTGGCGCCGTCATCGTCAATATGGCCGAGACCGTGGTGCTGGTCACCGTGGTGGCTCGCAAGGAAGCCGACCCGGGCCGAGACTTCTTCCCCCTGACCGTGAATTACCAGGAACGCACCTACGCGGCCGGCAAGATCCCGGGTGGATTCTTCAAGCGCGAGGGGCGCCCGAGCGAGAAGGAAACCCTGACTTGCCGTCTGATCGACCGACCGATCCGTCCGCTGTTCCCGGAAGGCTTCAAGAACGAGACCCAGGTGGTCGCGACGGTAATGTCGATCAACCCCGAGGTGGATCCCGATATCCCCGCGATGCTCGGGACCTCGGCCGCGCTGGCGCTCTCCGGCGTGCCCTTCGCCGGGCCGATTGGCGCCGCGCGGGTCGGTTACCGCGCCGGCGAGTACCTGCTGAACCCGACCTACAGCGCCCTGGCGGATTCCGACCTTGATCTCGTCGTGGCGGGTACCGAGAACGCCGTACTGATGGTCGAATCCGAGGCCAACCAGCTCTCCGAAGAGGTGATGCTGGGTGCGGTGATGTACGGCCACGAGCAGATGCAGGCCGCGATCCAGGCGATCCGTGAACTGGCAGCCGAAGCCGGCAAGCCGGCATGGGACTGGCAGGCCCCGGCGACGCTGGAGTCGCTAGAGGATCAGGTGAAGGGAGTCGTCGGCAACGAGTTGGTCGAGGCATACCAGATCGCCGAGAAGCAGGCGCGTACGCAGCGCATTGGCGAACTGCGCGGCAAGGCCGTGGAGGCCCTGGTCCGTGAAGACGAGTCAGGGCCCAGCCTGGATGACGTGAAGACCGCCTTCCACGACCTGGAATACCGCCTGGTCCGTGATCGTATCCTCGACGGCAACCCGCGCATCGATGGCCGCGACACCAAGACGGTACGCCCGATCCACGTGGATACGGGCGTGCTGCCGCGCGCGCACGGCTCCGCCGTGTTTACCCGCGGTGAGACCCAGGCGATGGTCGTCGCTACGCTTGGCACCGATCGTGACGCCCAGGTGATCGACGCGATCGAAGGCGAACGCCGCGACCGCTTCATGCTGCATTACAATTTCCCGCCGTACTGCACCGGCGAGACCGGTTTTGTCGGTTCGCCCAAGCGCCGCGAGATCGGCCACGGGCGCCTCGCCAAGCGTGGCGTGCAGGCGGTGATGCCGAACGAGGCGGACTTCCCCTATGTGCTTCGCGTGGTCTCCGAGATCACCGAATCCAACGGGTCCAGCTCCATGGCCTCTGTCTGTGGTACCTCGCTGGCGCTGATGGATGCTGGCGTGCCGCTGAAGGCTCCGGTCGCAGGTATTGCGATGGGCCTGATCAAGGAAGGCGATCGCTTCGCCGTGCTCTCCGACATCCTCGGCGACGAGGACCATCTGGGGGACATGGACTTCAAGGTGGCCGGCACCAATGACGGCGTGACCGCGTTGCAGATGGACATCAAGATCGACGGGATCACCCGCGAGATCATGGAGCGGGCGCTGGCCCAGGCCCGTGAAGGCCGCATGCATATCCTCGGATGCATGAACGAAGTGCTGCCGCATCATCGTGACGAGATGTCCTCGCACGCGCCACGCTTCATCACCATGAAGATCAACCCGGACAAGATCCGCGACGTGATCGGCAAGGGCGGGGCGACCATTCGCGCACTGACCGAAGAGACCGGCGCGACCATCGACATCCAGGACGACGGCACGGTGAAGGTCGCCTCCACCGATCAGGCGGCGGGCCTCGAGGCCAAGCGCCGTATCGAAGAGCTGACGGCGGATATCGAGGTGGGGCGCCAGTACACCGGGAAGGTGGCGAAGATCATGGACTTCGGGGCGTTCGTCTCGATCCTGCCGGGCCGTGACGGTCTGGTCCACATCTCGCAGATCTCCGACGAACGTGTCGAGAGCGTCGGCGATTTCCTCTCGGAAGGGGATTCGGTGACGGTGCGGGTCCTGGAAGTGGACAAGCAGGGCCGCATCCGTCTGAGCATGAAGGCGGTCGAACCCGAGTCCTGATCGGACTCGCTTCGATCACGGGCGTTGCTTTTTCCGGCGCCCGGCCATTCAGATTCGGGACGCGTGGGCATGGACCTCGTCAGCATTCGCAAAAGTTACCGGCGCTACGCTCGCCACTACGACGCCACCTTCGGTCGAGTGTTCGCGACCGGGCGCGCCAGCGCGCGGGAGACCCTGGCGCCGGTCTCGGGCAAGCGCATCCTGGAGGTCGGGGTCGGCACCGGGATCTCGCTGCCGGATTACCCGGATGACTGCGAGGTGGTGGGGATCGATGTATCCCGAGAGATGCTGGAGGTTGCGCGTGGGCGCCTGAACGGTGGTCTGCCGGCAGTATCCGGCCTGTGCGAGATGGATGCCGAAAAGCTCGGCTTCGCCGACAATAGCTTTGATGCGGTGGTCGCGATGTATGTGGCCACCGTGGTGCCCAACCCCGATGCCCTGTTCGCCGAGATGTGGCGAGTTTGCCGCCCCGGGGGACGCTTGCTGGTGGTCAACCACTTTGCCTCGCAGCAATGGTTGTTGCGCGGCGTCGAGCGCTGCCTGCGGCCGCTGTCGAAGGCCGTTGGGTTCCGCCCGGACATGGAATACGAGGACTTCGTTCGCGTGACCGGGCAGGAGCCCTGCATGGTCGCCCCGGCGAGCCTGTTCGGCTACTGGAAACAGGTCGAATTCCGCAAGCCTGTCTGAACGGTCGTCCTCGCATGGCGCCGCCACGAGCACCGTGATTGCGAGGAGCGCAGCGACGAAGCAACACCCGTTCGTACCCCCTGCGTTTTGTTCGGTTCCCTGGCCGCCCAGGAAGGTCGCTATGTCGCTACATTTCGTGCGATGGCAAGGCGCGTGACAACGCCATGGTTGGTCAGCGGCGGGTGAACAACGGCAGCTCGTGGCGCCGCGCATTGGCGGCGAGAAACTGCCCGCGGCCGTCCCGCTCGGCATCCAGCCCGGCCTGTTCCGTTGAAGGTTCCCCCAGGATTGTTGCCAGGAACACCTCCAGTTCCCGCCCGTCCACCCGCAAGCTGCCGAAGGGCGTGCCGTCTGCGGCCGCATACCAGAACAACCGTGGTTGCCAGTTGCATCCCTGGATCTTCGGGTGGCGGTAGAGTTCGATCAGGCGCTGTTCGAGTGCGTCGGACATGGGAACCTCGGTCGGGGCGGGCCGGACGAAACGCTGTAGGCAGAAACGTCGGCTAGCGCGAAAAGACGTTACTGTAGAACAACACCATCCCCGCGTCAGAGGACCCGACGAATGGCCATCGACTGGAAGCATTACGATTCCGCCCCGTTTTACGACGAACTGATCGAGAAACCTGGCCAGCCGCGCGCTCCGGCTCGGGCACTCGCGGAATACCTGGCCTCGCTGGACGAGGGCGAGATCCACAGCCGCAAGCAGGCCGCGGACAGCGCGATTCTCGAGATGGGTATCAGCTTCACGGTCTACACCGAGGGCGAGAACATCGACCGCGCCTGGCCGTTCGACATCATCCCGCGGGTCATTGCGCGCAAGGAATGGGATCAGGTCACGGCCGGCCTCGAGCAGCGCCTGAATGCCCTGAACCTGTTCATCGACGATATCTACAACGAGCAGCGGATCTTCCAGGACAAGGTGATTCCGCGGTATGTCTTGAATCAGTCGAAGAACTTCCGCGAACAGTGTGTTGGTATCAAGCCGCCGCAGGGCGTCTGGGCGCACATCTGTGGCTCGGACCTGGTGCGCGACGGCTCAGGGCAATTCTACGTGTTGGAGGACAACCTCCGCGTGCCTTCCGGCGTGTCGTACATGCTGGAAAACAGGCAAGTCACCAAGCGGGTGTTCCCGGAGCTGTTCGAGAATTCCAGCATCCTGCCGGTGGATGAATATCCCACCCAGCTGTTCGACATGCTCGCCTCGATCTCGCCGCGTCCGCAGGACTACCCGGAGATCGCGGTGCTGACGCCGGGGATCTACAACTCGGCCTACTTCGAGCACTCCTTCCTCGCCCAGCGCATGGGCGCGGAGCTGGTGGAGGGCGCGGATCTGGTGGTCGGTGACGACGACTGCGTCTACATGCGCACCATCGATGGTCTGGAGCGCGTAGACGTCATCTACCGGCGCATCGACGACGAGTTCCTGGATCCGGAGGTCTTCAATCCGGATTCGATGCTGGGCGTGCCCGGGCTGATGCGTGCATGGCGTCAGGGCAACGTGGGGCTCGCCAACGCGCCGGGCGCGGGCGTGGCCGACGACAAGGTGATGTATGCCTTTGTGCCGGACATCATCCGCTATTACCTGGACCAGGAACCGATCATCCCCAACGTGCCGACCTATCTCTGCGTCAACGAGAAGGATCGTGCCTACGTGCTGGATCACCTCGACGAGCTGGTGGTGAAGCCGGCCAACGAGTCCGGTGGCTACGGCATGCTGGTCGGCCCGCACGCAACCAAGAAGCAACGGGCCGAGTTCGCGCAGCTGATCAAGAAAGACCCGCGCAACTACATCGCCCAGCCGACGCTGGACCTTTCGGTGGCGCCGACGCTGTGCGGTGACGAGATCGAGCCGCGGCACCTGGATCTGCGCCCGTTCGTCCTGCAGGGGGTGCGCACCGACGTGACCGCCGGCGGGCTGACCCGTGTGGCGATGCGCAAGGGCTCGCTGGTGGTGAACTCCTCGCAGGGCGGGGGCAGCAAGGACACCTGGATCGTGGACGAGGAGAACTAAGATGCTCTCGAGAGTCGCAGAACGCGTGTACTGGATGGCGCGCTATGTGGAGCGTGCCGAGAACACGGCGCGCATGGTCATGGCCTTCAATCTGCTGGCGCTGGACATGCCGAAATCGGTCCAGCTGTCCTGGAAGGGGCTGGTGGACGTCACCGGTAACGAGGCCCTGTTCGACAACCACTACCAGCGCGAAGATGAACGTAACTGCGTGAAGTTCCTGCTGGCAGATGCCGACAACCCCAGTTCCATCCTCAACTCCCTGCGCGCCGCGCGCGAGAACGTTCGCACCACGCGCGATCTGGTGCCTTCCGAGGCCTGGGAGGTGATGAACGAACTCTATCTGTTCGCGCGCGACCATATCGATCAGGGTATCGGCAAGCGCGGGCGTTTCGAATTCCTCTCGGACGTGATCCAGCGCTGCCAGACCCTGACCGGGCTGCTGGCCGGAACCATGAGCCACGATGCCGCCTACGACTTTATCCGCCTGGGGCGCAACCTGGAGCGGGCCGACATGGGGACGCGGCAGATCGACGTCGGTGCGCTGCGCCACCTGAAGAAGGACGGTGAGGACCCGGGACCCTACGAGGGGCTGTTGTGGACCAGCATCCTGCGTTCGGAGAGCGGCTTCCAGATGTATCGCCAGCATGTGAAGCGGCGCATCAACGGCGTGGATGTGGTGCGCTACCTGTTGCAGGACACTGCCTTCCCGCGGTCGGTTACCCACGCCCTGACCCAGGTACAGGACGCGCTGGAAAAACTGCCGAACAACGAACTGCCCCTGCGCCTGGTGATCCAGGGGCGCCGTCACGCGGCCGATGCCCACGTGGACGAATTGATCAAGGAAGAGGCCCTGCACGCCTTTATCGACGTGCTGCAGCGGGATATCGGAGATATTCACGGCGCGAACGCCGAGACCTGGTTCCTGGCCTCGCCGGCGCAGGTGCAGACTCAGGTGGCGTAGCTTCGCCGCGCTGCTGTGTTCAGCGCCGTGGCTTTTTCGTCTTGGCCGAGGAAGACCCCGCCGTCTTGCCGGAGCCGCGGCTGACGCGCGTCCCGCGCTGCTTGCGTTCGTGGGCGGATTCCCAGTCGAAGCGCGGCAGGTCGGTGAAGGCCTTCTTGATGTTCATGTCCCAGGCCTGGGTGAGCGACCGCAGGTAGTCGTCGTCCGTCTCCAGGCACAGGTAATGGTCGAAGGTCAGGGTGCCGCGCTCATAGACCATCACCTCGATCGGTGGCCCCACGGTCAGGTTCGAGCGGATCGTCGAGTCGATGGAGACCAGGGCACAGCGCGCGGCATCGCCCAGCGGGGTGGTCGGGTCGATGATGCGGTCCAGAATGGGCTTGCCGTATTTGCTCTCGCCGATCTGCAAGAAGCGTGTCTGCTGCGAGGTGGTGATGTAGTTGCCCTGCGGGTAAACCATGAAGATCGCCGGCGCGTCCTGGCCGATCTGTCCGCCGATGATCAGCGTGGCCTCGGCCTTGATGCCGGAGCGGGACAGTGCCTCGGAGTGTTTTTCCGCCTCTTCGCGGTTGAGCCGGCCCAGATAGTCGGCCGCATCCGACATGCGCTCCACGGTAGCCAGGCTCTCGTCGGCACCTTCTTCCATGTCCCGTTTGAGCTGCTGTACCACGGATTGTGTGGTGGCGAGGTTCCCGGCAGCGAGGACCACAAAGACCCGCTGACCCTCGATCTCGAAGGTGTGCATCTTGCTGTAGGTGCTGACCTGGTCGACGCCCGCATTGGTGCGGGAGTCGGAGGCGAAGACGAGGCCGTCGTCCAGATCGATGGCGACACAATAGGTCATGGGGACGCGGGTTTCCGGGCAAGGGGGTGACGGCATACTAGGGCTGGGGTCGGGGGGCGTCAACGCGCCGGGCGGATGGTTGCGCCCAGAACATGCATCGAACCGATGCCCTTGGGTGACGGTCTCTTGCTTCGTTGAACCCCTTTCTCACTGGAGGTCCCGATGCTTCGGCGCTGGTTCTTGTTCATGATCATCCTTGGATTTTCCCCCGTAATCGCGAGCGCCGACACACTGGCCCCGGATGCGCTGATCGAGCGCATGCAGGCGGGTGGGCTGGTGATCTACTGGCGGCATGCGGCCACCGACCGCAGCCAGCGGGACACCGACCTGTCCGACATGAGCCGTTGCGAGGGGCAGCGCAATCTCGACGAGCGCGGGCACGAGCAGGCGCGTCAGGTGGGCGCGGGCTTCGAACGCCACGCGGTCCCGGTCGAGCGCATCCTGAGCTCGCCCTTCTGCCGTAATGTGGACAGCGCCCGGATTGCCTTCGGCGAGGATTCCTGGGAGGTCCGTGACGACCTGTTCAATATCCCGCCAGTGCGTGACCGTCAACGCCAGCAGGAGCTACTCGATGCATTGCGGCGCTATCTGGTGACGGCGCCGGGGGATGCGGGGAAGAACGTGGTGATCGTGGGCCACAACATCAATCTTCAGCAGGCCGCCCGGGTTCGCATCGACGAGGGTGAAATTGCCGTGTTCGAGCCCGGCAGCGACTCGCCCCGGGTACTCGGGGTGCTGACGCCCGACGACTTCGACTGAGACCCGGGAGACTGTGAGGCGCGGGCCCGGTGGGTGCCGGGTAACGCGGCCGCAGAACGTCTGCACCCAATGGAAACACCCAATCCATCACTCGCGAGGAAGACGGCATGCGAAATGGGATGCTGAGCGCAATCCTGGCCCTGTTGCTGGTGGCGTTCGCTACCGCAAATGCAGAGACGCTGGCACCGGATGCGCTGATCGAGCGTATGCAGGCGGGTGGGCTGGTGGTGTACTGGCGGCATGCGGCGACCGATCGTTCGCATGACGACTACGACCTGTCCGACATGGACGATTGCGAAGGACAGCGCAATCTGAGTACGCACGGGCGCGAGCAGGCGCGCCAGGTGGGCAAGGGCTTCGATCATTACGCGATCCCGGTGGAGCAGGTACTGACCAGCGAGTTCTGCCGTAACTGGGAGACCGCGCACTATGCCTTCGGTGACTACGAGATTCGGACCGAGCTCTACAATCTGCCGATTATCCAGGACCATGAGCGCCGCGAGGACCTGATCGAAGGCCTTCGGGGGTATCTGAATACTCCGCCCAGGGATCCGAAGAAAAACATCGTCGTTGTGGGCCACGATCTCAACCTGCGCCACGCCGCGGATGTGGAAATCGAGGAGGCGGAAATGGCAGTGTTCGAGCCACACGCCGATGGCCCGCGCCTGCTGGGCACGCTGAAGCCGGACGATCTCGGCAAGCGTTGAGGGGCGTTGGAGCCGACCGGTCGCCCCTGGCCCCGCTATGCGGGGCCAGGGGCTGGAATGGTGCCTAGTAGAGGAAGTCGGGCAGGTGCTTGCGCAGGGTGGTGGCGTCGGTCGACTTGGTGATGTTCTTGGCGACCTCGGCGGTGACGCTATGGGCGACGGTCGGGTCCAGCATTTCGCGCAGGGCGCCCAGGAACGAGGGTGCGGCGACGATCACCAGTTTTTTGAAGGTGCCGTCGTTATGGGCGGACTTGAGGCGTTCGGCCACCTGACGGGCAAAGCGGTTGCGCTCGTTGGCGGCGGGGTCGGTGCTGTCCTGCATGGCGTGGCGGGCGTCCCCGCTGGCGCTGCTCCAGCTGCGCCCGGGACGATCCGAGACGAGATCCTGATTGTGGGCGCGGGATTCGCTGTGCGAGAGCGTTTCGCTCTCGTGCATCCCCTGGCAGGCACGGCCCTCGCAGGTGAAGATGCGGGCTCGTGCGGCGTCGGCGACAACGATCCAGACAGTATCCATGCAGATCCTCCTGTAGCGTATTCGGTGGCCCGACCGGCCGTTTCCTGACATACCGGGCCGCTGTGGTGCCGGCCCGACAGGCATCGGCCCCATCTCCGAGTGTAGATGTTTTGCCGGTTTGCGGGTGCGGCTTGGCACGACGAAACCAACGTTCCGTGCGGGCGCGCACGGCTTGCCACGCGGTACCCTCAAGCCTCTCCTGTTCGTGCGCCGTGTTGCCCAAGGAAAAGACCCCATGAGCGTCCTCACCTGGCTGGGTATCCTCGTCTGCCTGTCCCAATCGGCGATTCTGTCCGGACTCAATCTCGGACTGTTCTCGCGCAGCAAGCTGGAGCTGGAGGTCGAGGCGCAGAAGGGCGACCGGCGCGCGGTGCGCCTGCTGGCCCTGCGCGCCGATGCCAACTTTGCCCTGGTGACCATTCTCTGGGGCAACGTCTCCGTCAACGTGCTGCTGGCGTTGTTGTCGGGTTCGGTGATGGGCGGCGTGGCGGCATTCCTGTTCTCTACCGTGGTGATCACGATCTTTGCCGAGATTCTGCCGCAGTCCTACTTTTCGCGGCATGCCCTGCGGGTCGCCGGGGCGCTGTATCCACTGCTGCGCTTCTACCAGATCCTGATGTACCCGGTGGCACGGCCCACTGCCTGGGTGCTGGACCGCTGGCTGGGGGGCGAGGAGATTCGCTTCTTCCCCGAGCGGGACCTGCATCACCTGATTGACCTGCACATGCAGGCCCATGGCAGCGAGATTACCCGGGTCGAGGGGCGGGGCGCGCGGAATTTCCTCGAGCTGGACGACATCCTGGTGCAACACGAGGGCCAGGCGCTGGCCCCGGACAGCGTGATCACGCTGGACTTCGAGGCCGGGCGTCCGGTGTTCCCGGCGATCGAGCCCCGTACCGATGATGCGTTCCTGCGTCGACTCAATGAGCCGGGTCGCAGCTGGATGGTGGTCATCGATCCCGAGGGCGAGCCGCGCACGGTGATCCGGGTCGCGGATTTTACCCGCGAGGCGCTGTTTGCGCCGGAGCGGTTCGAACCCCACCATCACTGCCATCACCCGCTGGTCGTGCGTGATGGCAGTCACCGGCTGGGCAGCCTGGTATCCCATTTCCGGGTGCGCCCGGCCAGCAGCGGTGACACGGTGGTTGGGGACGACGTGATCCTGCTGTGGACCGACAGTCAGCGCCGGATATTGAGTGGGTCGGATATCCTTGGGCGCCTCTTGCGCGGTGTTGGCCGGGAGGCCCCTGCGGACACGCCGGCGCCGGTTTGATTGCGATATCGGGGAGAGGCGAATGGAGTTCAGGATCGTGGGAGGAGCGGGGATTGTCCCCTATCTGGAGGATGTTGCACGCCTGCGCATCGCAGTCTTCCGCGAGTGGCCATATCTCTACGACGGCAGCGCGGAGTACGAAGAGCGGTATCTGCAGGACTACGTCGACTGCCCGGACAGTACGCTGGTACTCGCGCTGGAAGGTGATCGCGTCGTGGGGGCCTCCACTGCGCTGCCGCTGGCTGCGGCCGAGGCGGAATTCCAGGCCCCGTTCCTTGAGCAAGGACGGGACCCGGCGGCGTATTACTACCTGGCGGAGTCGGTACTGGAGCCGGACTTCCGTGGCCAGGGGGCGGGGCATCGGTTCTTCGATGAGCGCGAGGCGGCAGCGCGGCGCCTGGGCTTTGCCCATGCCACCTTCTGCGCGGTGGTGCGCCCGGATGATCACCCGCGACGCCCGGCCGATTACCGGCCCCTGGACGGGTTCTGGAAAAAGCGCGGCTACCAGCGCGCCGAGGGGCGGGTTGGCCACTTCCCGTGGCCGGATATCGGCGAGAGGCAGGAGAGCCTCAAGCCATTGCAGTTCTGGTGGCGCCGGCTCTGATCCGATGCCGACATCCAGCCCGCAGTCGTTCTACGTTTTCGGGTCGTCGCCGCCCCGGTCGTTCTCGTCAAGCAACCCAGCCAGTCCGGCAAAGGGATTGTGGGTAGCCGAGGAGGTGCTCGCCGTATTCCCGCTGCCTGGAGTGGCGTCGGTGTAGCGCTGGTGTTCATTGTCGTGGCAGTACAGGCACAGCAGCTCCCAGTTGCTGCCGTCGGATGGATTGTTGTCGTGGTTGTGGTCGCGGTGGTGCACGGTCAGCTCGCGCAGATTGACGCGGGTGAATTCGCGCCCGCAGCGGCCGCATACCCACGGATACATCTTCAACGCTTGCTCGCGGTAGCCCTGTTCCCGTTCCGCCTGGTCGCGGCGGCTGCGGGCAACCAGGTCGTCGAGGCGGTTGGGGGTCGAGTGGCTCATAGGGCGTTCTCCGAAGGTTGGCTGGGTCCACCGTAGCGCCAGCGCGCGGTGGTGGCCAGAGAAACCCGGGTCAGTGCTTTTCGCGCAGGTACTGCGCCAGGGCGTCGGGCGAGCGCTCGTGGCCCGAGGGGAGGCTTCCTTCGGGGTCCTGCAGCCAGGCGGCGATGTCGTCGAACGTGGTCTCGGCCCCGGTATACCGGGTCAGCATGTGATAGCCCTCGGGGTAGAGCGCCGCCCGATGGGCATCGGATCCCTGGGCGGTCAGGGCCTCCAGCAGGCGCGCCAGGGGCAAGGGTGGCACCAGGTCGTCGCGCGCTCCGTACAGCGTCAGGCTCGGTGGGGGCAAAGCCGGGCCCGCCTCCAGCGCGTGGGTCATCAGGGTGGTCAGGCCGTCCAGTGCATCGATGCGGGCATCCCGCAACACCAGCGGATCGTCACGCATCTGTTGTAGCACCGCGGGGTCATCGGTGGGGTGGATGTCGAGGTCAGCGGCCATCTCGCCGTCCAGGCGCCAGCCGGGCGCCAGGCGTGCCCCCAGCCACAGGCCGAAGCGCTGATACCAGGGCATGTCGCCGCGGCTCCAGACCGCCGGGGCGATCAGGACCGTGCCGGCGACCCGGGGCGATGCAGTGGCGGAATCGGTCGTTTCCTCCATGGCCAGCAGCGTGACAGCGCCGCCCATGCTCTTGCCGATCAGGTAGGGTGTCTGGTCAGGGTAGCGCTCTTGCAGCAGCCGGAGTGCGGTGCGGGCGTCCTCGGCCAGCAGGCGGTGACCCGACCAGTAGCCGGCGTTGCGCGTGGCTCCGAAGCCGCGCTGGTCATAGGCATACACCGCAATGGCGTGCCCGGCCAGCGCCTCGCCCAGCGCCTGCATGCTGCCACCGTGGTCGTTGAAGCCGTGCAGGGCTAGCACAACCCGCTCAGGGGTGTCCGGCCCCCAGCGGTGCAGCGGCAGCCGGTCGCCATCGGCTGTGTGGATCACCTCTGAGGCGATCAGCGGGGTGCGGGTCTCGTCGCCGGAGGGGCTGGGTACCGTCCCGGCACAGCCGGCGAGCGATAGCGCGAGTGTCGGCGCCAGCAGACGCGCGGCCCTGCTAACGAGCATCGGACTCGTCGTCGCCTCCGTTGGTCGTGGTCTGCGCGCCGGGTGGGAACAGGAATTCGCCCGGACGTTCGCGCAGGTGGCGACCATAGGCGCGAAAGACGCGGCCAAAGGTGCCGATGCGCACGCCACGGGCGCGCAGCGCAACGTACAACGCGAGCCCGAAGCTGACCCACAGGTTGACCGCCCCGATCAGCAGCACGAACACCAGGAACAGCATGAACATGCCCAGCCCGGGCGCCTCGCTGGCGGTGACATAGCCGAGGTTGGCCGAGGCAAAGGCCACGTGCTGAATGTCCAGCGGCAGGTTCAGCAGGTAGCCGATATAGCCGGTCACTCCCAAAAGCACGCCGAACAGGAAGTTGCCGATCAGTGCACCGTAGTTGTGGCCGATCCAGTCGGCCAGGCGGTGGCGCGCACCGGTCGGCAGCAACCGGCGCAGCAGCGGATGCTCGCGCAGGCGGCCGGGCAGGTCGAGATAGGCGCAGCGGTTGTCGAAGAAGCCCGCGATCAGGCCGGAGACGAACAGCCAGACCCCGGCGATCGCGGCAAAGAACAGTGCCAGGCCCATGATCGGGTGCAGCCCGTCCACCAGGTAGTCGACCTCGTGATCGGACAGGACTGGAGCGTTGAACAGGCCCGCCGCAAACAGACCGATCAGGATGGCGGTCGGCAGCGCGATGCCCACGTTGCCGAGTACTGCGGCGAACTGCGAACGGCCCACCCGCATCAGGAGATCTGCCATGGTTCGTGGATCGGCTGTGCCGCGTTCGCTTTCTTCGATGGCGGCGGCCAGACGCGCGGCGGTCATTGCCGGCTGCTTGGTGGCCACGGTGAAATGCAGGATATGGATCAGCACAAAGCCGAGGCCGTAGTTCAGGCTCACCCACAGGGTGTTTACCGCGTGAGACAGTCCCAGGGATTCGATCTGGATCTTGATCAGGGCCATGACCGCGATGATCAGCCCGGCGCCGGCTCCGGAGCGCAGCATCTGGAAGTATTCGCCGCGCGACTGGGTGATGTAGTGCTCGCCGGTGTCGCTGACATGCTGGGTGATGCTGCGCGAGACCAGCTTGATGTTGTCCTGCCACAGCGTGCGTACGCCGTGCTGACGGGCGCTGGTGGTGATGAGTTCACGGAACACCCCGACCGAGGCCGTGCGCGTGTCGCGGTCCGCGTCCGGCTCCAGCAGGTCCAGTAGCTTGTGAATGCGACCGAGGGTCTGGTCCAGACGTTCCAGAAGGTGGGTCAGCGACAGGCTGTTGCCATGGGTGATGGCCAGCTGGCGCAGGCGCGCGATCTGCTCGCTGCACTGCTCCAGAAGCACCCGCGCGTGGCGGTCGTCCATGCGTTCGCGGTTGGGGTCCTCCAGGGTGGCGCGGTAGTCACGCACGTAGGCGGAGATCTCGCGCTCCTGGGCGACAAAGGCCGAGTTGTGCTCGGCGATCGATGGGTCCAGGCGCAGCAGTTCCGGCTCTAGTTCCTCCGCGGCCACCCAGATCGACAGCATCTCCAGGGCGTAGAGGATCTCCTCGCGTGCCCGTTGCAAGACCCCGGGGTGTTCCCCGGTCAGGCAGCCCAGGGCCTCCAGCAGGCGCCACCAGGCATCGTCCGGCAGGGCCGCAACCCAGGCGGCGTCATCGGTCTGGTGAAACACGTGATAAAGCACGTCTTTCAGGTCGCGCCTGTCCATCGGGCGCGGATTGATCCGCTCGTAGATCAGCTCCGCTGCCTCGCGGAAGAAACCCTTGCGCGAGAACAGCCCAATCCCGGTGTACAGCGTCAGGTGCCGGGCGTCCTCCAGCCCGTCCTCCAGGCGCTCACGCAGCCGGTCCTGCAGGCGCGGGTTCTCGCCCAGGGCGAGGGTTAACTGCTCAATACGGGAGATCACCGGCGCGACATTGCGCGGGTCTTCCGGGCGCAGCCAGTCCACGAGCTGGCGCAGGGTCTCGGCCAGATCGAGATCGGCGTCTTCCACGCTGGCGAGGAGGTGTTCCGCATCCTGCTTCGGCATGACAATCCCTGTGGCTGCGGGGTTGGCGTTGCATTATACGAGCGTCTTCCCGGGACGTGTGGCCGCCCGAAGGCCGGCCCGTGAAGGCATCCAACGTTGAGCTTGGCGCGCGCTGCGTTCACAATACGTCCTCCAATTCTCCCGCGTGTGCACGCGAGCCCGCCCATTTCGGGGCGGCTTGCATGAGGCGTGCGCGAATTCCCGCGCGGGTTCGGGCCGCGACGCGCGGGAACCATGGGCCGCGGGCCCTGGCCCAGAGTGAATCGATGATCCAGCTGCGCACCTACGTCTACATGGATTCCCTCCAGCCGCAGCTGGCGGAATACATGGCTACGGTCTCCCAGGGCTTCCTGCCCGTTCCGGGAGACTCCTGCCTGTGGGTGGAAGTGTCCCCGGGGATGGCGGTGCACCGCCTGACCGACGTCGCACTGAAGGCGACCAACGTGCACCTCGCGCAGCAGGTGGTGGAGCGCGAGTTCGGCTCCATGGTGATCCACCACCGCGACCAGAGCGATGTGCAGGAGGCCGGCCGCGTGCTGCTGGCGCGCCTGGGCGCCAGCCAGGACGATCGTCAGCCCTGCCGCATCCCGTGGCAGGAGACGATCCGCGGGATGACCCCGGATCACACCGTGCTGATCAACCGCCAGAACCGTCGCGGCAACATGATCCTGCCGGAACAGAGCATGTTCATCCTCGAGGCGGAGCCGGCCGGGTACATTATCTACGCCGCGAACCAGGCGCTGAAGGCCGCTAACGTCTCGCTGATCGACGTGCGTGCGGTGGGTGCCTTTGGCCGTCTGACGCTGGCCGGCAGAGAAGGCGATGTGGACGAGGCCGCGCGCGCGGCGATCCACGCGCTGCACAACCCCGCCGGGACCTGAGATGCATCGCGCCCAGCTGCTGGACCTGCTCGCCCGACACCAGACGACCTTCATCGAGGAGGCCGGCTACGTCCGCCGCGCCCTGGAGTTCGTCAGCGAGCACCCGGACTGCTTCCACTGCGATCTCCTGCCCGCGCATGTAACCGGTTCCGCCTGGGTGGTCAGCCCCGACCGCGAACGGGCATTGCTGCTGCTGCACGGCAAGCACCACCGCTGGTTCCAGCCCGGCGGGCATGCCGACGGCCAGGCCGACATCCTGCAGGTGGCGCTGCGCGAGACCCACGAAGAGACTGGCCTCGCCCCCGAGCAGATCCGCCTGGTGGAAGAAGATGTCTTTGATCTCGACATCCACACCATCCCGGCCAGCCCGCATTTCCCGATGCACGAGCACATCGACGTGCGCTTCCTGCTGGAGATCGACGACCGCCTGCCGGTGCCCGGCAGCGACGAGTCGAACGACATCCTCTGGGTGCCGCTGCAGCACGTCTCGCGCTACAACAACTGCCGTTCCCTCTGGCGCATGGTGGAAAAGACCCGCCGTCTACGCACGTTCCGGCATACGCACCCGCGCTGACCCAATACCTCGGGGCTCTTCCGGGCGGCGTTCCCGCGGGCATGACGGGACGCTATAGTCGCGGTTGGTTCCCTCGATGGATGCCCGCGTGTCGATACGATTGCTTCCGAGCCTGTGCCTGCTGCTGTCTCTGCTTCTGCTGCTGCTCTCGCCGGCGGGTGCCGGAGAGGTTGAATCGCGCACGTTGACAGTGACCGATCCGGCCGGCGTCGAACTGGGCGTCACCGTGTACCCGGCCACTGGTGATCGGCTCTACCTGTGGCTGCTTCCGCAGGCGGGCGAACACGCCAACCATGCGCGCTTCGGGCACGAGCTGGCGGCGATGGGCGTGGAGGTCTGGCAGGTCGATCTGCTGGATGCCCATTTCCTCCCGCGCACCAATGAGAGCATGCGCAGCCTGGATGGCGTCAGTGTGGCCGCATTGCTGCTCGCGGCGCACGCGCAGACCGGCAAGCAGGTGATGCTGGTCGCCTCGGGCCGCCCGGCGATCACCGCCCTGCGCGGCCTGCGTCAGTGGCAGGAGGACGGCCCCGAAGCGGCCTACGTATTCGGTGCGGCGCTGGCCTTCCCCAACCTGATGGTCGACACGCCGGTGGCGGGTGCCCCCGCCGAGTTCGTCGATGTGGTGCGCGCCACCAGTCTGCCGGTCTTCCTACTACAGCCCAGCCAGGGCGTCTATCGCTGGCATCTGGACGACATCCTGGCCGACCTGCGCCGCGGCGGCAGTGCGGTGTTCGTGCAGACGGTCCCGGATGTGCGCGATTTCTATTACCTGCGCCGCTCCGATCCCGAGCCGGAGGAACAGGCCGCGGCCGAGCGCCTGCCTGCGCAACTGCTGCAGGCGGGCCGGCTCCTGGCCAGCGTCCCGCGCCCGCTGGCGGCCGCGCCGCTGCCGGAGGCCACCCGTGCGATCGAAGTCGGCCGCGGGCTGGTGGAGCGTGATCGGCCACGGCCGGTCGCGGATTTCACGCTGACCGATCACCTGGGTGACGAGCAGTCACTGTCCGACTACGACGGCCAGGTGATGCTGCTGAATTTCTGGGCCAGCTGGTGCCCGCCCTGCGTGCACGAGATCCCGTCGATGAACCGCATGGCCGAGACCCTGGGCGAGGGCTTCGCCATCGTATCGGTCAACTATCAGGAAAGCGCCGAGCACATCACGGCCTTCATGCAAGAGGTGCAGGTGGATTTCCCGGTGCTGATGGACTTCGACGGCCGGGTGGCCGCCGACTGGCGCGTGTTCGCCTTCCCCAGCTCCTTCATCCTCGGCCGCGACGGCCGCGTGCGCTATTCGGTCAACAGCGCCATCGAATGGGACGACCCCGACGTCATTGCCACGGTCGAGGCCCTGATGGCGGAGCCGAGGTAGCCGGTCGGCTGGCTGGCGGAGTTACCGTTGATTCGCCACCCATCCCGTCATTGCGAGCCCAGCAATCGGGCGGGGCTGAGCCGTTGTCTGGGCGATTGATTCGCTGCGCTCGCAATGACGAAGTGGACGTCCTCCTGGGTTAGTCGTCGGTCTCGCCCTCAACGATGGTCAGGCCGAAGGCGTGCCACATCTGCATGCCGCCGCGGTACCACTTGATGCGCTCGGCCGGGTAGCCGAGGTTGGTCAGGGTGCGGATGTTGGTGGGTGACTGGCCGCACCAGGGGCCGTTGCAGAACAGCACCAGGGTCTTTGCCCGGCTGAAGTCGTAGAAGTCGCCGTCGAAGATTGCGCCGAAGTCTTCGGTTAGCACGTTGCGCACGTCGTCCGGGTCCGCGCCGGAGGCGAAGTGCAGGCGGTCCCAGGGGATGTTGACGGCTCCGGGGATGGTGCCGCGGCGGTATTCGCGCGGGGTGCGCGAATCGATGATCACCAGGTCGTCGCGCTCCGAGGTCTGCTGGAGGTAGTCGATGAACTCCAGTTCGCCCAGGGTCTCGACGCCGCGCCCAAGGCTCATCGGCTGGATGCAGAACGGCGGGCAGGGTCGCGCGATCTGCGCGTAGTCGAGGTCGATGGTTGCGAAGGTGTCCTGGTCGCGGGTCACCGTTACCAGTTCGTCGCCGTGGCGCACCTCGAACTCGGCCATGTCGGTGGTGATGCCGACCTCCGTTTCCGCGAATACCGGTGCGGTTAGCAACAGGACCGTGGCTGCGAGCAGGCCCGATCGGATTCGGTGTATTGCATTGGGTGCTTTCATGGGAGTCTCCGCTATGTCTCTCATACCTCGAACCTAGACTCGAACTGCGGCGATTGCGCGAAATAACGCCTGCCCGCGTGGGCATTTCCTGACCCGGTAGCGTCCTGCGCAAGGGGGCGCGCGATCCATCTGGCGGGGGGTGACCGATGATGTACGGACGCCTCGATGTTCGGGGAGTCGTGCAGGTCTGGTAGGGTGCGCGCTCGTTCGCGCGGGGCAGGTGCGCGCAGGATTGCGTCCAGAGGAAGGAAGGTGTTTGTGTTGCGAGGATTGCGTACGTTTTGGGTGGCCGGCATTGCGCTGGTAGCCACCGGGTGCTCCATCACCCAGTCGATCGAGCCACTGGATGCGGTGGATGTCAGCCTGGTCTGCGTGCTCGACAACCCCGAGATCCACATGGCTGGATTTCAGCCCGAGTTGCGCGAACTGATCGAGCAACGCGGCATCCGCACGGACGTCTATTCCGGTTCCCGCCCTGCACGGTGCTCGCATTACCTGGAACACACCGCGAACTGGAAGTGGGATCTGGCAATGTACCTCTCGTACGCCGATCTTCGCGTCTATGATGCCCAGGGCCTGGCGGGGCAGGCCACCTACGATGCCCGCAGCGGTAGCGGGCGGATGGACAAGTTCGGGCCGACCCGAGAGAAGCTGGCGCCGCTAGTGGACGAGCTGTTTGCGCAAGTGAATGCCGTGGAGTTGATCCGCGGAGGCGAACAGGCGGATCGGGGAGGCGTTGAAGACTCCGACGGCCGTTCGGTCGAGGCGCGGCTGGAAGAGCTGGATCGCTTGCACGACCGGGGGCTGATTACCGAAGCGGCCTACGAGGAGCGCCTGCGCGCCATCCTGGCGGATCTTTAGCACGCCCCGCGCGGCGCCGCGGCCTTTCCGGGCCGCTACGCGTCTTCGTCCAGCAGGTCGCGGATCTGGTCGATCACGCCGGGTTCGGTCCATTCGATGGCGCCGAACAGGTAGTAGCGCAGGCGGCCCTTGCGGTCGACGACGTAGCTGGTGGGGTAGGCCATCGCGCGCCAGTCGTCGAGGGAGTCCTGTTCCGGATCGAGGAGGATGGTGAACTCGGTCTGCACTTCGTCCTCGATGAAGCGGCGGATAGTGTCCTTGTCCTCTCCCAGGTTCACCGCCAGGATGCGAAAGCCTTCGTCGCGCAGTTCGTCCTCCAGCAGTTGCATGGACGGCATCTCGTGCACGCAGGGCGGGCACCAGCTGGCCCAGAAATTGATCAGCACCACCTCGCCGCGATAGTCCTCCAGTCGATGGATATCCCCCGCCAGGTCGGGCCGCTCCAGCGGCGGGGCCGCCACGGATTCATCCAGGGCGTTGAGCTGTGCGTCGGTGCCGCTGGGGGTGCGTACCGTCAGGTCCGTGTCCGCTTCGGCCACGGCGGGCGTCCGTTGATGAGGCAGCCGCTTCAGCAGGTCCATGGCGAAGATAATCTCGCGGTGGAAGGTCTCGCTGGCGAGCCGCTCGGCTTCCGTCGCATCGGGGCGGAAGAAGAAGCGGTCGCGGATCCCGGGAAGCAGGCGCGCCCCCACCGCACTGCCGCCCTCGGTCAGCCCGCTGCGAATCCGCCCGAGATGCTGGCGCTGGGGCGACTGGGCCGGCTGCAGGATGTACACCGGCAGATGGGTCAGCCGGACGATGGGTTGTAGTTCGGCCTCATCGGTATCCACGCCGGTATGCAGAAAGGGGCTGGTCATCAGCAGTCCGGCCAGGTAGTCCGCCTCGGGGTGGGCTTGTTGCCACTGGTACAGGCCGGTGAGCAACCAGGGCAGGGCACGGTCGTGCCCGAAGGCATAGACCGGTCGTCCGGTATCGGTGTGGGTTGCCTCGATCAGGTCTGTCACCGTGGCGGTGGGCATGTCGTCGAAGCTGGATGCCGCCTCGGGCAGGAAGTGGCCGGTGAACGGATCGACCAGCCAGGTCTCGACCCCGGCCGCCTGCAGCGCCAGCGCTTGTTGTCGATGGCCGTCCTGCAGGCCATGTTCGGAAGGAAACCACAAAAGCACGGCGTCGCCATCGGCGCGATAGCGTTCCACCGGGATCTCGGCCCCGCCGGCCTCGATCGAAGCGGCGGCGTCGACTGCGCCCGTCGGGCCGTTCGCCTCCTGCGCCGGTGCGGCGAATGGGATCATCAGCAGGGCCGCGAGGGCAAACAGGCGTACGAAAATGCGGTATGTCATGGAAACCTTGGTGAAGGAGCTCGGGAATAGACGCGCGAGAGCTTGATATTGCTCCACGGATCTCCTGAGGGGTGTCAGGATTGTGTTCGCAGTCGGGGATTCCGGCCCCTACAACCCGGCCCCTACAACGCGGGCATGCCTGCAACGGGTATGGGTTCGGCGGGGGCGATCATGATGCGGTCACGTCCGCCGTCCTTCGCGGCGTACAGGGCCTGGTCGGCGCGTCCCAGCAGCGAGTCCATGGTGTCGCCGGGGTGGAAGCTGGCGATCCCGGCCGAGCAGGTCTGGCCGTTGGGCATCGCGGCGCGCAGACGTTCCAGCACGCGGCGGGCCTGCTGCGCATCAATGTGCGGGAATACCACCACGAATTCCTCGCCGCCAAAACGTGCCAGCAGGTCCGTGGGCCGCAGGATGGGGCGCCAGGCATCCACCATTTCCTGCAGCAGGGCATCGCCGGCCGCATGGCCGTGGGAATCGTTGAAGCGCTTGAAGTGGTCAATATCCAGGAATGCGAGGTTGAGCGGGCCCTGGGTGCGTTCGGCGCGGGCGATCTCGCGGGTTAACTGTTCTTCCAGGTGGCGCCGATTGCCGGCCCCGGTCAGCGGATCGGTACGCGAGAGGTTCTCCAGGCGCTTGGCCTGGTGCTGAGTCTCGCGCAGCAATCCAGCCATGCGGTACAACACCAGCAGGAACAGCAGGATGGAGGCGATCGCCGCAACGCGAATGATCTCCATCTCGCTGCCAGCGGTAAACAGGATCACCATCGGCACCAGGACGGACGCGGCGCCCAGCACGAGCAGACGCCGGCCGGAGAGCTCGGCGTGCGAGGTGTGTGCGCGCGGCTCCGCCCTTGCGGATGGGTGCCAGGCGGCTGCCACGATCAGGGAATAAGCGATCAGCCAGAAGGCATCGGTCAGCCCGCCCGCGGTGTACCAGCCGGTGGAGTTGCCATGGGCGTAGAGCAGGTCGGCAGCCAGGTAGGCCAGCATCCCCAGGAGCAGGAAGCTGTGGGCCGTGATGCCGGTTCGGTGCAGGAACACCAGGCGCAGGACCAGCGGCAGCAGGATCAGGTCCGCGACCGGATAGCCCGTGGATACCAGCAGTTGCAGCCAGGTCAGGTCGGGGTCGTAGGTGTAGGGTGCGATCAGCAGGGCCCACCCGAGCACGGCGGCCGAGATCCCTACGATCAGGGCATCCACAAGCGCGCCATCGTCGCGTGCGGTCTGGCTTCCCAGTTGCCACAGCGCCATGGCAAACAGCGGGTATACCGACAGGTAGAAGATATCCGCGGCCGAGGGGAAGGGTTCCAGGCCGTGCAGATCGAGCCAGTACCAGATGCCGTGGCCGATGGCCGCCAGCGTCAGTGCGCTGGCGATCAGACCCCAGGCGGTCGCGCCGAATGGCCTCGGCCGGCGCAGTACGGCGATGCCGACAACGACCGCAGCGCTTGCGGTGCCCAGCACGTAGAGACTGCTGGCCAGCAGGCCATAGGGCAGGGCCACATAGGTTGCGGTCAGCAGGAGGCCAATGCCCAGCAACAGCTGCCAGGCATTCGGGCGCACAAAACGGTCCCCGCGGCGGTATTCCGCGCCTGCGGAGGGCGTGTCGTCGCGCTGGATGCCGGCCCGTTTCCCCATGGACAATATGGTGACAGACCGATTGCGGGTTGTCCCGTTTCGGCATGCCTCTTGAGCCGCTCAGGCGGACGCCACGGGCTACAAATAGCCGGTGACGCCCGTGTGGGGTCAGGTTACAGGCCGATCAGTTCGGCGTGGACGCCGGTGGCGGTTACCGTGTCCAGAAGCTTGCGGCTGTTGATCCGTTCCGGGTCGTACTCCACGACCATCAGGTGGGGCCGTTCATCGTGGCTGGAGGCGGCCATCACGCCAGGCAGTTCGCGCAAGGCGTCCTGGATGCGCTCGCGGGCCGCGTGGTCGGTGTTTTCGTCGATGTGGATGGTGACATCCGCCATGTGATTGCTCATTGGGGGTTCCTTCGGCTGCTGGGCCGTGTGCCTTTACCCTGAATATAGACCCTGTAGGGAGTGGCTCAAGCGGAGGCCTGGCCGGCGGCGGAACAGGGGGCTATGGTGGAGGGATGGACGCAAAAAGGAGAATCACGATGCGAGCGATCTGGCTGGGACTGGCCCTTGCCGCGGTAGGTAGTACCGCGCAGGCCGAAGATCTGACGGGCGACACGCTGCTGGAGGCCGCCAACGCCGAGATCATCAACATCGACAAGGAGGGCCTGCAGGAGTGGATCGCGAGTGAGCCGGATCATGTGGTGATCGACGTGCGCACCCGCACCGAGATCGAGCACACCGGCGGGCAGATCCGGTCCAGCGAGACGCTCAATATCCCGCGTGGCTGGATCGAGTTCGAGGTGCCCGGCGAGATCCCGGACAAGGACACCCCGATCGTCGTCTATTGCGGCCAGAACCTGCGCAGCGTGGCCGCCGCGCAGACCTTGCAGCAGATGGGCTACACCAACGTGCAGAACTACCCCGGCGGCTTCTTCGAGTGGCAGGACGCCGGCCTGCCGCTGTACGTGCTGGACAAGGCGCGCGACTCGTTCCTCTATGACCTGCCGCAGGAGGTGACCGACGGCGTGTGGTCCGCGATCGGTGCGACCCAGCCCTCCACCTACGAGAATTCCGGCCACAACAACAACCTGTCGTTCATCATCACCGAGGACGGCGTGGTGGTAATGAACGCCGGCGACAATTACCTGCTGGCTAAGTCGCTGCACGAGGAGATCAAGAAGATCACCGACCAGCCGGTAAAATACGTGGTGCTGGAGAACGCCCAGGGCCATGCCATGCTCGGCATGACCTACTGGCAGGAGCAGGGCGCCACGGTGATCGCGCACAAGGATGCCTGGCGCGAGATCGAGGCCAATGGCCAGGCCAGCCTGGAGGGTGCGCCCAACCGCACCCGTGACAAGGCGTTCATGACCGAGCTGGGTACGCCGGATGTGACCTTCGCCACGCGTCTCGACCTGGACATGGGCGGCGAGACCATCCAGATCCGCTACCTCGGACCGGGCCATGCCCCGGGCGATATCGCCATCTGGGCGCCCGAGCGCAAGGCGCTGATTACCGGCGATCTGGCCTTCCATCAGCGCATGCTGCCGATCTTCGATTACACCGATACCGCCGGCTGGATCGAGACCTGGCACGAACTGGAGGCCCTGGATGCCGACTACATCATCCCGGGCCACGGCGAGCCGGTGAATGACTTCGACGTGCTGCGCCGCTACACCCACGACTACCTCGTGCATCTGCGCGAGGAGGTCCAGCGCATCCTCGACGAGGGCGGCACGCTGAACGATGCCTACAATATCGATCAGTCCGCCTACCGCCACCTGGACACCTACGGTGAGCTGCACCGTCAGAACGCCGGCCGAGTGTTCCGCACCATGGAGTTCGAGGACTTCTGAACCCCGATGCCGAGCGCGCCCGCCGTCATTGCGAGCGCAGCGAAGCAACCCCCATCCGAAACCACCGCACCTCGTGTCCGGTGGTACTGCCCCGAATGGATCGTTCAGACCCGGTCATCGAGCGTTGTGCAAGGCATTCTTCGGCCGGGTTCGGTCCGCGTGTGGCATTCACGGTTCATTCCCGCTAGATTAGAACGAACGTTCGGTTCGGTTTTGGTGATGACGGAAAATCCGAAGCAATCAGTGCGCGGCGCCGCACTACGCAAGCTGGTGCTGGATACCGCCCTGGAGCGGTTCAGCCGCGATGGTTATTTCAATACCTCTATCCACGATATCCGGCGCCAGGCCGAGGTCTCCATTGGGTCGATCTATCACCACTTCGGCAACAAGGAGGCGCTGGCCAAGGCGCTGTACGACGACCTGCTGCAGCGCATGGATGCCGGCCTGGCCGAGGTGATGGGACGCGAGAGCGGGTGCCGCGCGCGCTGCGACGGGATCATCGCGTTCCTGTTCGAGGCCGCGACCGAGGCCCCGCAGACCCTGCGTTTCGTGCTGGAGGCGCGCCACCGCGAGTTTCTTCCGGACGAGCCACCGGTGTGTTCCTCGCAGCCGTTCCAGCGCATGCGCGAGTGCATCGAGCAGGGCATCGAGCGTGGCGAGGTACGACCGATGGAGGTTCCGGTAGCGGCCACCGCCGCGTTCGGCGGCGCGATCCGCCTGCTGCACCTGTACCTCGACGGCGTCCTGGAGCGCCCGCTGGCGCACTACCTGGCCGAGACGCAGGAGGCCGCCTGGCGAGCCATCGCCATGACCCCGGCGGATCGACCGTGACCCCCGCTTCAACCACGAAGGAGAGCCCCCTGATGAAGATTGTTGCTTCCCTGTTCCTGCTGTTTGCCTTGTCCCTGTCCGCCTTGAGCGTCCAGGCCGATGCCCCCACCGATGCCCGGGCCCTGGAGGGCGTCGACCAGGGCCGTGTGGTGTTCGACTTGAACAACAATGACCCGGAGATGCTGGCGCTGTACCTGATGGTGATTCGCGAGACGCATGAAGACCTGACCGACCAGGGTGTGGAACCGGACATGATCCTTGCCTTTCGCGGCCAGGCCGTGACCATGATCAGCGAGGATCGCGAGCGCTTCGAACTGACCGAGTTCGACCACCTGGACGCGATCGAGGAGCACATTGCGGCCTTGCGCGAGAAGGGTGTGCACATGGAATCCTGCTCCGTGGCCACCCGCCTGTTCGGCGTGGACGCCGGGGAGCTGCTGCCCGGCATCGAACCGGTACGCAACACCTTCGTTTCCCTGACCGGCTATCAGGCCCAGGGTTACGCGGTCATCCCGATCTACTGAGTCCGATTGATTCAGGCACCGAGTCCGGGCACGAGAGACCCGGACCTAAACCACGAAAGGAGGAGTATCCATGCGAAACCGAATAGTGATCCTGCTGGTGGCCCTGCTGCTGTCGCTCGGGCTGGGCTCGACGGCCACCGCCGAGGGCCTGGACAACCGCGAGGCGACCCAGGGCATCGAGACCATGCGGGCGGTCTACGACATGCGCAAGTCCGACCCGAACGTGATGCTCGCCTACTTGCGTGGCATCGCCACCAACCACGAGAACCTGATCAAGGAGGGCGTGGAGCCCGATCTGCGCATGGTCTTCATCGCCGAGGCCGTCAAGTTCATCACCACGGATCCCGAGCCGGAGATCGCCATCGACCACGGCGACACCCTGGAAGAGATCGCGAAGGCCATCGACCGCCTCGACGAGCTGGGGGTGAAGATGGAGGTCTGCGGCGCTGCGACCCGCGCCTACGGGGTGGATAACGACAAGGTGCTCGAGCCGATCCAGCCGGTCCGCAGTGGCTTCATCGCCGTCATGGGGTACCAGAACCAGGGCTACGCACTGGTCCCTGTCTACTGAGTTCCCGTTGGCCCTCACACGGGCCCGTGCTTGTCGTCGCAGGGAGGCGACGACTTTTTTGCCGGCAGCACGGTGGAAAACCGCTGCGAACCTGTCCGGGGGGCGGCGGGCGCACGGGGCATCCGCGACCCGGTCTCCCTGATCATCGATCCCTCCTCTATCGGTCTCGAGTGACGCCCTCCACCCGGCCCCGTGCTTTTCGATACCATGTGGGCGAGATTCGGGAATTGCTCCGGCGGGAAACCTTGTGGGCGGGGCGGTGTCCCAGCCTCGCGTGCTGCCAAATGGCATTGGCGCGAAGTGATTTCGCACCGTGGGCGCCCCGGACGATCCAACCGGGGCGCCCGCGGCCCTCACCGAATCCATGGGATCAACGCAATGCCCAGCAGCCGTGATCTGCTTGACGGACTGGCCCACCTGACGGGTATACGCAATGCCCAGCGTCTGGAATACAGCCTGCTCAAGACGCTGGACGACATCTACGAAAATGCCTGCATTTGGGCGATTCAGCTTGATGTCGAAGGCCAGCCGCGGAGCCTGCACACCTTTGATCGCAAGCACGATGCCGTGATGACGGTGCCGTTCGACCCCAAGGACCAGCCGGTCCCTGACGGGTTGCTGGAGCAGGCGTTGGCAACCGGTCAGCCGGTTGCCGAGGCCGATGTTTCCGGTCGTCGGGTCTCGGTCTTTCCGATGTCCGGGCTCAACGAGTTCAGTATCTGCCTGGTGTTTTCATTCGATGGCGACGATGCTGACGAGGCCCTGGATGCCCGCCTGGTCAAGAGTTTCCTTTCGGTGTATCGCAACTTCGTCAAGCTGATTGATGACGCCCAGACCGATGAGCTCACCGGCCTGCTCAACCGCAAGACCTTCGACGACAATTTCCGCGATCTCGCGACCCTGGGTCGTAGTGTCCACCGGCCGGGGCTGCCGGAGGATCGTCGCCGGGAGCCTGATCCGGAAGAAACGCAGATCTGGCTGGGTGTGATCGACGTCGACGACTTCAAGAAGGTCAACGACGGTTTCGGTCACGTGTATGGCGACGAGGTGCTAATTCTGCTCGCGCGGCTGCTGCAGAAGAGTTTTCGTGAAAACGACCTGATCTACCGCTTTGGTGGGGAGGAGTTCGTGGTGCTGGCCGAGGTTGCCGGTGCCGACCGGGCAGCCGCCACCTTCGAACGGCTGCAGCACGCGGTTGCCGATTATGTAGTGCCGCGAGTCGGCCGGGTCACAACGAGCATCGGCGTGACCCAGTTGCGCCCGTATAAGACGGCCAGCGCCGTACTGGACGAGGCCGATCAGGCCTTGTACTACGCCAAGGAAAATGGCAAGAACCGGGTCTGTATGTACGACCGCCTGGTCGCCGAAGGCATGATTCAGCCCTCCAGAATTGACGTGGGCGAGATCGAACTGTTCTGACCACGCCGCTCGGTGCGGCCCTGCAACAAGGGGCTCGGGCGGCTTGGTCGGATGGAACGGCCGCTGGCGGTACCCCCGAGCCGCGAGACCCCGGTAAGTACGATTCAATGGTCTCCTGCGTACCGGTGCCCTAGGTTTCCCTAGCCGCGGGCGAGGCGGCGGTTGAGCGCGTAGACCGACAGCGGTGCGAAGATCAGCGCGATCGCCAGCGCCCAGGCGAGCGACCACAAGGCCGGTTCAAGGGCCGGACCCTCGGCGTTCATCAGGCCGCGGGCGGCATCTGCCAGCAGCGACACCGGGTTGGCCTGCACGAAGCCCTGCAGCCACACGGGCATCGTATCCACCGGCACGAAGGCCGAGCTGACGAAGGTGACCGGGAACAGCGCGGTAAAGCCGAACAGCTGCACGTGCTCGGGGTCGCGTGCGATGACGCCGACCAGCACCATCACCCAGGAAAAGGCCACGGCAAAGGTCAGCACCAGCGCCACCATCGCCAGTAGATGCGCCCACGAAGTCTCCAGGCGAAAGCCCAGCAGAAATCCGACGACCAGCAACAGGGCAATACACAGCAGCTGCTTGACCACGTCCGCCAGGATGCGCCCGGCCAGCGGCGCCCAGCGCGGGATGGGCAGGGCGCGAAAGCGGTCGAACACGCCGCGGGTCAGGTCGGTGTTCAGGCCGTGGCCCACGTACACGGTGACGAACAGCATGTTCATCACGATCACGCCCGGCAGCACGAACGCCAGGTAGTTCTCTGGCGAGCCGGCAATGGCCCCGCCGAATACGAACAGGAACAGCACCAGAAACAGGATCGGCTGGATGCTGTAGTCGCCCAGCTCCCAGGGGTTGCGCCGCACTTGCACCAGACTGCGCCAGGCCAGCGTCAGGGTCTGATCGAGGGCCTTCATGGCGTGGCCTCCGCGTTGCCCGAGTCTTCGCGGCTGGCCCCGCTGCGCCCGGTCAGGGACAGGAACACATCATCCAGACTGGCGCCGCGCAGCCCCAGCTCCGCGACCTCGATGCCGGCGGCGTCCAGCTCTCGCAGCAACGCGGGCAGCAGGGCCGGGTCCGACACCGGTACGCTGATCGTTTCGCCCTCCACACGGGGCGGGGTGCCCACCATCGTGGCGACCCGCTCGCCAGCTGCCGCGGCCTGTTCCGCGCGGGCCACCATCAGGAACAGCGAGCGTCCACCGACCCGGGCCTTCAGTTGTGCGGCGGTGCCTTCGGCGATCACGCGTCCGTGGTCCAGTACCACGATGGCATCTGCCAGGGCGTCGGCTTCCTCCAGGTACTGGGTGGTCAGCAGCACGGTTGTGCCGTCGGTCTGCAGTTGGCGGACACGCTCCCACAGGTCGCGGCGGGCCCGCGGGTCGAGGCCAGTGGAGGGCTCGTCGAGGAACAGGATGCGCGGGCGCCCGACCAGACTGGCGGCCAGATCCAGCCGGCGCCGCATCCCGCCGGAGTAGGTCTGGGCCGGGCGCTGACCAGCCTCGCGCAGGTCGAAATCCTGCAACAATTCATCGGCGCGGGCCCTGGCGTCACGGCGTTTCAGGCCCAGCAGGCGGCCGATCAGGATCAGGTTCTCCCGCCCGGTCAGCTTCTCGTCCACCGAGGCGTACTGGCCGGTCAGGCCGATGATCTCGCGCACCCGAGCACCGTCGCGAGCCACATCGAAGCCGCCTACACGGGCGACCCCGGCGGTGGGCGTCAGCAGGGTGGCGAGCATACGCACCACGGTTGTCTTGCCGGCGCCGTTCGGCCCCAGCAGGCCCAGTACGTGGCCGGCCGGTACCCGCAGATCCACGCCGTCCACGGCCCGCGTGCCGCCAAAATCGCGCACCAGGCCTTCCACTTCGATGGCGTTGTCCAAACTCGTCTCCCTGTTCGATGCCCTTGCTGAGACGCCGTCTGGCCGTACCGGTTCCTCAGCGTGTTCCTCAGTCGCCTTGCCGCGCCTTCAGCAGGTCGCGGATCTCCGTCAACAGTTTCTCTTCGTTGCTGGGTGCCGCGGGTTCCTCCGGCTTGGCCTCTTCCTTGCGCTGCAGGCGGGCGATCCCCTTGATGGCGGCGAATACCACCACGGCGATAATCAGGAAATCCACCACGCGCTTGATGAACAGTCCGTAATTGATCGTGACCGCCGCCACGCCGTTCTCTGCCTCGCGCAGCACGATCGCGAGTTCTCCAAAGTCGACCCCGCCGATTAGCAGGCCGATGGGTGGCATCACTACATCGGAAACCAGTGAGGACACGATCTGGCCGAACGCCAGCCCGATGATGACCCCCACGGCCATGTCGACCACGTTGCCGCGCGCCACAAACTGCTTGAACTCGTTCACGATGCCCATGGCCTTTTTCCCGTCGATGATGTTGCTAGATCTATAGGCCACAGCCGGGGCGCTTGCTATGGAAGGACGGCGGGGAAGGTCGGGCGATATGTCAGTCCGAGTGCTGCGGTGTCGCGCCGCCGTGAATAGATGCAAGGTCTATAAAGGTTATAGCGGAGCGTTGTGGATCGGCTCCAGAGGAGGAGGCCATGAAACGACCAGAATCGGCATATCCTTCGGTCATCGGACGTAATCCACTGGGTGCCCATTTCGCGGCCGGGCTTGCGGTGGTTCTGTTGTGGTATTTCCTCTCAGTGGCCCAGGCGTCGATGGGGCCGGATTTCAGCGCGCTGCTTGGTGACAGCGACTTTATCGAGATCATCGAGCGTGACGAGGGGCTCGAGACTCGGCCGACCGGGTATGTGCACCCGGATGCCGAGCCGGATCATGTATTCCGGATCGACCTGGACGAGGGGCAGGTTCCGATCGGGCAGGGCGTGGTCTACGACGGCTTCCTGATCGACGGGAAACTGCCCGGACCAACCTTGCGGGTGACCGAGGGCGACATCGTGCGCATGGAGATCACCAACAGCGGCGATGTGATGCATGGGGCGTCGATCCATGCCGCCTATACCCAGACGTCGAAGCACGTGGGAAACATCCTCCCGGGGCAGACCAAGTCGGTCACCTTCCGGGCAACCACGCCGGGCGTGTTCATGTATCACTGCGCCCCGGGTGGTCATGCGATCCCGATGCACGTGATGTTTGGTCAGTATGGGATGATCGTGGTCGAGCCGCGCGATAAGTCCTACCAGCTGGAGGCGGATCTGGGACAGGGGCCGGACCTGAAGCTGTACATGCTGCAGCACGAGCTGTACGCCAGTGGCAAGGAGGCGGTGGAAGGCGATGTCAGCTATACCGCCTTCAATGGCGAACTGTTCCGCTATGTGGAGAATCCCATCCGGGTCCGTCCGGGCGACTACGTGCGCATGTATTTCCTGAATGTCGGCCCCAACCTCCTGTCTACCTTCCATATCGTGGGCATCCTGTGGGACTACGTGTACTGGCAGGGGCACCCGGAAGCGCAGTGGCCCGGCGGGCAGACGGTAACCGCGGGCCCCTCGGACTCCTGGGTGATCGAGTTCCGCATCCCCCCGGAGGAAGGCGTCTACACGATGCTGGATCATGGCGTCGGGGCCACCAGCCGCGGTGCCATCGGGCTGCTGGATGCCCGGGCCGATGCCGACACCCCCTCCGAGGTCCTGGCCGAAGGCCCATCGTACGAGCCGGCAGAGCGCGCGGAGCGGATCGGTGAAGCCCGGCGTGTCCTCGCGCCGTTCGGCATTCCCGACGCCGACACTAACCCGGTACCCGCCCGGGCTGATCGTCCGGTCCGGTTCGGGGCGGATGTGGACGAGGTCGTGATCGAGATGAAGGGCAATTCCTTCTACCCGAAGGTGGTTGAGGTGGCGCCGGGCACCAAGATCACCTGGGTGAACGAGGATGTCTTTACCTATGGTTTCGGGGAGACATCGGGTGCGCACAATGCCGTCGCCATGCGCGGCCCGCAATCGTTCGCCACGGCGATGCTGGGCCATGCCGAGAGCGACAGCGTCACGCTGACCGAGCCGGGCACGTACGACTACATCTGTGCCCCGCACCCTTACATGGAAGGCCGCATCATCGTGCGCGATCCCGGGTAGGTCAGCGCTGAGTCAGGCCATCCTGGCCTTCTCGGAGCCTGGGGGCTGCAGTGTGCCGCAACGAAATGCCAGCCCATCAGTGTTTCCTGAACACCCGGCAGGTCGGCTCGATCGCGATCGAGCCGCGTGTGGCGGGTTGGTGGCGAGGGTCAGGCTCCGTGGGCGCTGCGGGAGTCGTCCGGCGCCTGGTCGCGGTCGTGCATGCCGTAGTCGCGCACGACCTCGGCCACGCGCAGGCGGTAGTCGGCGAAGATGCCGCCGCGGCCGGCTGCCTGCACCTGGCGGTGTTCCTCCAGGTTGCGCCATTCCCGAACGGCGGCTTCATCCCGCCAGAAAGACAGTGACAGCACCTTGCCCGGTTGGCTCAGGCTCTCGAAACGCTCGATGGAGAGGAATCCGTCGACGTCCTTCAGGTGTTCGCGCAGACTCGCTGCCGCATCCAGGTAGTCCTGTTTGCGTTCGGCGTGTGGTTCCACTTCGAAGATTACGGCGATCATGGCGGGCTTTGGTATGGGGTGAAGGGCCGATTAGACCACGCGAACGTCGGTTCTGGGGAAGGCATTCAAGGGACGAGTGGCCAGTCCGATTCATCGAGGCACCCCTGGCGCCGTCATCCCGGACGCCGCGCAGCGGCGATCCGGCCGGGATGACGAGCGAGGGCTGCAGGCGGTTGGGCCGTGGCCCGTGATGATTCGGCGTCAGGCCGTCCTGGCCGCGCTTGCGTTGGGGGTTTCGCGCCGGATCAGGTGGTCGACGTAGAGAAAGCCGAAGGGCACCACCCCAAGGAACAGGACCAGCAGCCATTTCCAGACCGGCCACCCGCTCAGGTGGCTGGCGATCAACGACGTCGCGCCATAGACGATGAACAGGATACCGTGCACCCAGCCCACGTAGGTCACCGCCAGCGGCATGTCTGCGTAGGTGCGAAGCGGCATGGCGACAAAGAGCAGGGTGATGAGGGAAATGCCCTCGACAAGGCTGATCAGGCGGAAGAATTTCATAGGGCAGGGCCGGCGGCAGAGGAAACGCCGCGGAGGGTAGCACAAGCGATCCGGACGACTGGTAACCTTCCGCGACGAGAAGCGTTCACTCGGGCAATCAGGAAACTGCATGAGCACGAAGCCGCACTGGGAACAGGTCTACCAAACCCGCGCCACCGATGGGGTCGGCTGGTATGAGCCCGAGGCGCGGACGTCGCGCACACTGATTCGGGAGGTGGCGCCGGACGCCGATGCCGCGATTGTCGATATCGGTGGCGGTGCCTCCGTCCTGGTGGACGAGCTGCTGGCGGAGGGCTCCAGCAACCTGATGGTGCTTGATGTGTCCGCGGCGGCACTCAACAAAGCCCGCGAACGGATCGGGGGGCGCGCGGCGGCGGTTACATGGCAGGTAGCCGACGTACTGGAATACGCGTTCCAGGGGGCGGCGTTCGATGTCTGGCACGACCGCGCAGTGTTTCATTTCCTGACCGACGCGGATCAACGCACCCAGTACGTGCGTCAAATACGGAACGCCCTGCGCCCGGGTGGGTATGTGGTGATCGGGACGTTCGCGTTGGATGGTCCGGAAACATGTTCCGGCCTGCCGGTTCAGCGGCATTCTCCAGAGACCCTGCAGGACGCGTTCGGCCCGGATTTCGCGCTGGTGAAGTCGCAGCGCGAGGTCCACGTGACCCCGGGCGAGACCGAGCAGACGTTCAACTGGTGCGTGTTTCGCCGGGGCCACTGATCCGCGTCGCACCGTGGTCAGCGGGCTTTACCGCGTCGATCAGCCGCGCTTGGTCTCCGCGGCATGGGACTTGGCCCGAGTACGGATCTCCTCGAAGAACAGTGCTTCCCAGCGGGTGTTGCGCTCGTCCCTCGACAGGGTCCCGTTAGCCGGTTGTTCGCGCTGGATCCGGTTATCCGCGGCGGCCTCTGCAGCGTCCAGGATCTTTTTGAAACTCTCCCGTGCCGCGGCCGCCTTCGGGTCAATCCCCTGGCGCTGCAGGACATCGGCCAGCAACGCCCCGCCTTTCTTCCACTTCGACCAAAGCCTCATCAGGGGTCTCCTTGGGGTTCGGTTCGGAATGGCCCGGTCCAATGTACAACGGGTTTGGAGCCTGGGGTTCGTCAGTCGCCAAACAGTGTACCGGGAACGCCTGTGGCGGAATTCGGGCGCCCATACGAATAAGGCCCTCCGAAGAGGGCCCCGTTACCATCGAAAGCTGGCGCTTAGTTCGAGAAGAAACGCACGTTCGGGTCGGCCATGTAGGCACCGACTTCTTCCGGGTCGGCCGGGGTGATGCCCTCGAGCAGGTCGGCCTCGGTGTAGTCCGTGTTCGGCAGGAAGATGGCGCAGGTCTCAACGGTGGCACCGTTGTTGAGCAGGTTCATCATCAGCTGCTGCGCGTTCCGGTCGGCGGGCTGCATGGTGGCGCCGTCGTAGTCTTCGGTCGCCATCGTCGCGGCGGGACCGCACAGCAGGACGCGGATCTCCTGACCCTGACGCATGCTCTGATTGGCCAGCACCATGGACATGAACTGGGTGTGATCGTCGGCCGAGGTGACGCTGACGAACAGCTTGGAGGGCTCACCCGCCTGCGCAGCCGCGCCGGCACCGGCGAAAGCGAGAAGGGCGGAAGCGGCTAGAGTCTTGATGGCTCGCATGGAGTCTCCTGATCGGTTCTGAAAGTGGAAAGTCAGAATATAAGCGTATGCTGATAATAAATGCAAAAAGAATGCGTCCAGATCGCATTGATCGGGCCATCCGCGACCTGCCCACCGTCGGCGGGTGAAAGCATCACGGGCCAGCCTATGGCTCGGATCGCGTGTGGATGCTGGAGTTCCCGGTATCCCGGTAAGAGGCAACGTTGTGTACATCCAAAGTCTGGATTGCGTCGCACGTTCTGACAGACTCGCTGCTCCGGGGGCCTTCGTGCATGGCGGTGGCGGTCCGCCTGGCAAGACGGACCGCTGTACCCCAAGCAGCCCTCACGGTGCCTGTCGGGGTAGGGTCAGCTAATGCGGTAGGCGGAGGCCAGGTCGCGTACGCGTGAGGCGATGTCTGCGACCTCCTGGCTGGCGGTCGCCGTCTGGCGGGCCCCGTTAGCGGTATCGCCGGTGATGTCATTGATGGCGTAGATATTCCGGTTGATCTCCTCGGCCACCGCGTTCTGCTCTTCCGCCGCACTGGCGATCTGCGTGGTCATGTCGCTGATCCGGCCGACCGCCTGAACGATGGATTCCAGCGCCTGGCCGGCGCGTTCGGCGTCGTTACTGGTGGCCTCGGCCATTTCGCGTCCGCGGCCCATGGCGGTCACGGCGTTGCGGGTGCCGGCCTGCAGCGCCTCGATCATCGCCTGGATATCCGCCGTGGAGTCCTGCGTGCGCGAGGCGAGGGTACGCACCTCGTCGGCGACCACGGCGAAGCCGCGCCCCTGTTCGCCAGCGCGGGCGGCCTCGATGGCCGCGTTTAGCGCCAGCAGGTTGGTCTGTTCGGCAATACCGCGAATGACGTCGAGCACCGAGCCAATCTGCTGCCCCTTCTCGTCCAGGTTGCGCACGGATTCCTCGATGGTCGCGACTTCGCCCGACAGGCGTCCGATGTCGCTGACCACCGTGCGCACCACTTCGCCACCCGCGCGGGATTCCTGATCGGCTTCCTGGCTGGAGGACGCGGCATCGGAGGCGTTGCGCGCGACCTCTTGCACCGTCGCGGCCATCTCGTTCATCGCCGTCGAGACCTGTTCGGTCTGCGAGCGCTGTTGGTCGATGTTCCCGTTGGTCTGGGTACTGACGGCGGACAGCTGTTCCGCGGCAGAGGCCATCTGGTCCGTTAGGGTGCGCAACTCGCGGATTGAGTCCTGGAACTGGTCGAGCATGCTGTTCAGGGCGCCTGCAGTGGCGCCGATCTCGTCGTCGGAGCGGACGTCCACCCGGCGCGAGAGGTCATGGTGCTCGGCAATCTCCGTAAGCGTCTCGCGCATCCGGGAGATCGGGAGTGCCACCGAGCGATACGTCCAGACCCCGGTGACCACGACGATGATCAAGACCACCAGCATCAGCGCGCCGCTGCGCACCAGAACCTGGGTGTAGAACGCCGATACCCGCTCGGCCTCGGCCCCGGCAACATCGATCTGCAGGTCGACCAGCTGGGTAATCTGGTCGCTGATCGGATCGATGGTGTCGTACAGCGGACCGTTGAAGGCGTCGAGCTCGCCCTGGACATCGCCGGACATCCCGCCAAGGGCTCCCTCCAGACGGTCCAGATCGGCGTTGGCTGCGCGGAACAACCCGCGGGCACCATCGGCCAGTTCCTGCTCACGGGGCGTCAGTGTGGTGGCCAGGTAGGCGTCCCAGATCGCGGCGATCTCCTCTCGTGCCTCACGGACGTCGGCGAGTGCCTCTTCCGCCGTCATCCGTCCGGCGTCCGCCTTGTTGACCGCATCGATGACCAGCACCGCATAGTTGTCGGCGATGGTCTTCAGCTGCTGCAGGGGTACGACGCGGTCGTGATAGATGTTCTGCACGCCCTCTTCAATGTTGGCTGTGCCGCGTGCGGCCAGGGCCGCCAGCAGCAGGAGCGCGGCCACGGGCACCACGATGGTGATGACCAGCTTGGATCGAACAGAGAGCGAACGGAAAATCATGGGCGGTCCTTGTGAGGCCTGTATTGGGAGCAGCCCGCAACCTCGGGCCATGACCACTGTAAACGGCCTGGCCGGCCAAACCTTGAGATGGATCACCCGTGGCGACGTCCGCCAGCAGTCCACTCCCAGCCGGTTCGAATGGGTGTCGGGCCTGCGCGGTTGGCGGCGTACTTGCTGGGGGTTCCGCGGCGTTTTCTGCGAGGCCGACTGACCAAGCAAAAGGCAGGGTTTGACCCCGAAGGTCCCGCAAAGGTCCCGAAGGCCCTACCTCATCTCGCGGACGGTCCGGACGAGAGGGTCTCGCGGATGCGCCGCACGTCGCGCACATACTCCAGCATGGCCGTCATGGCATCGGCGAACAGGTAGGCCGCGAACAGGACCAAACCGCCCGCGAACAAACCGGCGAGGGGCCACAGGATCGCCGTCAGCAGGGCCAGTCCCCAGCTCGCCGGTTCCACCAGCCCGGCTTCAAGTCCCAACGCGGCCACCGCAACGCCCGCAAAGGGCTCGGCCGCCGTCAGGGAGATGACCGACAACGCCAGTGCGAGCAGCACGAAGGCAATCGCCAGCAGTTCGCCGACCAGCCGTGTGCAGACTACAACGCAGGTGATGGCGGGATAGTCCCGCGTCTCCAGCGCGCCCAGTGCGCGGGCCCTTCGCCACAGGAGTACGACCCAGGCCAGCACCGCAACGGCAAAGAGGGTCTGCAGCAGCACCAGGGATGCGACCGGCCAGGGCACCTGCGGCGTTTCCTGTGCCAGCGTCCAGAGCGTCACCGATGTCAGTAGCCCGCCCAGGCCCGTCAGGACCGCCATACCGCGCAGCCCCCATCCCGCCAGCCGCTGCAGGGGGAGTGCGCCCTTGGTCCCGCCGGTTGTCTCGTCGTTCACGGCCGTCTCCATGTCGTTCGCATACGGCCACACGATAGTGCCTGAAAACCGGCCCCGTCAGGTTGCGGGAGAGCGCCCGGGTCAGTCCTTTTTGCGGAGCAGGTCGGCGAAGCCGTGGTTGACGTCCCGGTGGCCTGCCTCGTCGGCGCGTACCGCGCGGATCACGTCGGACAGGCGGGCATCTTCCGCAAGGTTCCAGTACTGGATCGCGCGTTCCGGCGCGGCGACGTTATCGAGCCCGCCGGACTCCACTTCCTCCAGGTATTCGGTGTAGCTGACGACCGCTTCCTCTTCGAAGTAGCCTACGATCCGGTGCGCCGTACGCGACGAGATGATGTAGATCATAAAGAACAACGTGTAGAAGAAGCCCTGTGCCAGGATGATCAGGAAGCGCTCCAGCCAGTTGGGCGAGGTGATCTCGATGAAGGTGAGCAGGTGCATGCGCTCGTTCTCGGCCTCGTCCATCAGCGTGCGGATCCAGCCGTGGTCATCCTCCATGCGCCGCAGCGAGCGCAGGTGCTGCAGCGTGGCGCCCACCATGCCGGGGACGCCCGCAACCGTCTCCAGGACCACGGCGCGGTGTCCGTAGCGCCGGGCAAAGAAGGTGTCGGCGAAGAATCGCATCAGCGAGGTAAAGCCCCGTGCGACGCGGTCGGAGAAATCACGGGGTTCGTGGTGGCGGCTCAGGTCGATATCGCGGTCGTTCGGCATGCTGCCCCTAACGCTGATCAGTGCGCCGTTTCAGGCGGCAGGTATCCATGGAGCATAGAACCCGCCGTCTGAAATGTCGTGAGGCCGCTTCACAGAGCGTGAAACCCGATGCATGACAGGAGCCCGGATTGCGTTTCTGATGTCCAATGTCGAGGTTGTGGATGGGGCGGTGCAATCGCGGGAACCGGGAGCCAAGAAGGCGGCCTCAGAGAGAGGCGAACATCAAAGGAGAGCGCATGGCGAACGAAACGAGCAAGCCGCAGCTGGAGATCAGCGTGAACGCGGCGCGCGAACTGGTCGATATCGGCCTGGCCGTGTTGCTGGATATCCGTCAGCCCTTCGAACTGGAGCTGGAAGGCGCGGTAGAAGGTGCCGTGCCTGTGCCCCTGTTCCGCCTGAAGCAGCTGCTGGGTCGCGAGCTGTCCGAGGAGGAACAGGAACTGCTGGATGCGGACGAGCCGGACGAGCGGGATTTCCAGCACTTCATCTCCCTGATCAACCGCCACCACGTCACCCAGGACCAGATCCTGCTGTGCCTGTGCAACAGCGGCCGCCGCAGCCTGCGTGCCGCAGAGCTCCTGCGGGACCTCGGGTATGCACGCTGCCTTTCCGTCCGGGAAGGTTTCCGTGGCTGGACCAGCAAGGGGGACACATGATCCATGGGCATGTTCGTCAGTGTTGATCGCGGATATGGGCTACCTAAGGAGGTGAGCGGGGGCGATTTCGCCTCAATGGTCACCGTTTCGGGCCCTGACCCGGGGCCGACCCCGTCATGACCGTCAATGGGCGCCGGCCGGGTGATTCTACGGAGGGGCGCTGCCATGCTTCGACTGCCGGCCGTTCCGTTTGCCCAGCAATCCTGGTGCTGCCGACTGCACATCGGCGCGCTTGTCGGGTTGGTTCTGCTTGTCGGAAGCCCTCTACTGGCGCATGCGGATGACGCCGAAGACTGGCTGGCCGCCATTGCCGAATCACCGCTGGGGGAGCCGATTGCCGTTACCTCCACTGTGCAGGGCGGCGTCGTCGAGGGGGCGGTGCACGCCCGGCTGCCGTATTCGTTTGCGCTGGTGGCCAGTGAGCTGGAAGCGCTTTCGGCGTGGTGCGAAATCACCGTCCTGCACGTCAACATCAAGAGCTGCGTCTACCGCGAGGGGACGGACGCCTTGCTGCACCTGTACGTGGGCCGTGCGCGGTACGAGCAGGCAGAGTATGCAGAGCGTGTGGAGCTCGTCAGGCGGTCGGCCCAGATGGGTGAGGACTGGCTGCTGATCGAACTGGAGGGCGATCGTGGGCCCTACGGAACCCGGGATTACTCCATCGTCGTCCACGTCGTGCCGCACGACACGGGGACCCTCGTCAACCTCGAGTATTCGTTGCGCTTCGGGGTGATTGCCCGGCTGGCCGCGCTCGTCTACCTCGCCACCGGGGGGCGCGAGCGGGTGGGTTTCACCGTGGTCGGTTACGAAAACGGTGAGCCACAATACATCGGCGGCCTGGAAGGCATGATCGAGCGCACCGCCATGCGTTTCTATCTTGCGCTGCAGGCCTGGCTCGACGTCCGCGACCGGCCGGCTCAGGAGCTCCTTTTGGCCCGCCTGGAACGCTGGTTCGACCTGACCGACGAATACCCGCGCCAGCTACGCGAGCTGGACCGCGAGACCTACATCGAGCAGAAGCAACGCGAGTACGCGAACCAGCAGAGGTTGCAGGATGCCCCACCGCCGAGCCGGCGCATCCTGCCCCTGGACTGACGGGTGATCCGACTCTCTCTGCCCTTGCTGCTCGGCCAGAAGGTGGGTGTCCTGTTCTTCCGTCTTCAGCCGCACGGGGGGGGTGGGTCAGGGGTGTTTCGGTGCGTTGGCGTAGGTCTGGCGGGGGCGGTCGAGTTCGAGCAGTTCCAGGCGGTGGTTGCCGGTCGGATGGGGCCCCGAGGGGCCCTGGACGAGGAGGGCGAGGCCGTCGTCGATGCCGTGCTCGGTGAGCCACTGGCGGACGAAGTCGTTCCAGTCGGCGCGGTCCTCGGCGACATCCACGGGGTGGACACCGTAGGAAAACTGCAGGCCCTGGGCGGTGGCCGGGTTCGGGGTGAAGGCGGCGATCCAGCAGGGCAGGCGCAGGCGGGCGATGCGCCGGGCAGTGGCACCACTGGCGGTAGGCGCCAGGGTGACTCGTGGCAGGCGCCGCTGGGCGGTGTGGAGTACGCTGCGCGCGATGAGGTCGACGGCGCGGTCAAGACCTGCCTCGTCGGGGTCGTCCGGGCCGTCGGTGGTGATGCCGCCATCGCGTTCCGGTTCGATGGAGCGGGCGATGGCCACCAGCATCGCCACGGCCTCCACCGGGTAAAGCCCCATCGCCGACTCGGCGGAAAGCATCACGCAGTCGGTGCCGCCGAGGATGGCGTTGGCGACGTCGGTGGCCTCGGCGCGGGTAGGGCGGCGCGAGGCGACCATGGACTCCAGCATCTGGGTGGCGGTGATCACCGGGCGGTTGTGCCGGTTGGCGCGTCGGGTGATGCGCCGCTGGGCGAGGGCGATGCGCGCGATCGGGATCTCCACTCCGAGATCCCCGCGCGCCACCATGATGCCGTCAGCGGCCTCGAGGATGCTGTCGAGCTGTTCCAGCGCGGCGGCGCGCTCGATCTTGGCGATGATGAAGGGGGCGTAGTCCAGCGCTTCCGCCGCCTTGCGCACCGCAAGGATGTCGTCGCCGTCGACCACGAAGCTCTGGCTGACCGCATCCACGCCGTGTTCCGCTGCAAACCGCAGCCATTGGTGGTCTTCCGTGGTGAAGGCACGGATACCGAGATCGATGCCCGGCAGATTCAGGCCCTTGCGTGAGCGCAGTTCGCCGCCAGTATGCACGCGGCAGATCACTTCGCTGCGCTCGACCGTCACCACCTCCAGCTCGATGAAGCCATCGTTCAGGAACAGGGCATCGCCCGGCTGCACCGCCTCCGGCAGGCCCGCGAACGAGACGCTGACCCGCGAGGCATCGCCAATACAGTCCTCGGTAGTCAGGGTGATGGTTTGGTCGGGGTGCAGTTCGATCGGCTCTTCCGCCAGTTCGCCGATACGCATCTTCGGACCCGGCAGGTCACCGAGGATGGCGACGCGGGTGTCGGTCGCGCGCGCGGCGTCGCGGATGCGGCCGATCAGCTCGGAATGGTAGGCGGCATCGCCGTGCGAGAAGTTCAGCCGAGCTACATCGAGCCCGGCCAGCATCATGCGCCGTAGCGTCTCTGGTGAATCGGACGCGGGCCCAATGGTGGCAACGATCTTCGTCTTCTGCGCGGGAAACGGCATGGGCGGGTTATTCATCCGGGGGGTGTCCTGGGGAAACACTGATCAATGTACACGTTCGCGTTGGTACCCCAGGTTTTCCGAGACCAGGCGCGTCGTGCAGCGGGTAGTGGTTCTACCGCGCAAGCGGCGCAACGCAGTATCGGGGAACCTGGGGTGCCAACCCCGCAAGCCATTGAAAGCCTCGGCTCGGCCGCCCGTTGTTGATCAAAAACGGACGCGCGCACGGCGTTGCGGCTCTCTTGTGCAGAATGACTGCATGGCAGTCACCGCGCCTTGTTCGCACGCAAAAGCGACTCGAGCGCGAACATGTACATTGATCAGTGTTTCCCTAGGAGGGTAGACCGTCCGCCCGTACCTGTCGCCGTGCCCGTGACGCGTCCACGTGCGGCCCCTGGAATCGGTAGACGACCCTCAGTGCGATGCGTCCGGTTTAACCGTGGCGTAGCCCTGCCGGGGCAGTGATAACGGCTTGTTGGGTCGAACGTTCGGACCATCGGAACAACATGGGTGTCCTCTTCTTCTTCCTGGTCCTGGTGCAAGAAGGCTGAGCGAGATAACAGCACAACCCATCGAGCGGTTTCGTTTATTCGTTCATGTCTTCGCGCTTTGAGCGCTCTTCCTGACGTCGCTTGCGAATAGTGCTGGACTTTATGAATGGCAGGAGTTTCAGCAAACCCGTAACAAGGCGTGAACGATAGTACTCGACGCGCACGATGAAGCGGACAGCCCAGTGTTCCTTACCCAGCTTTTCCTTGGCCTCTGTTATCGCGGCACTGCTTCCGGCATTGCGGACGCTGGCCAGGCGGAACAGTTCAATCTGTCGGAGCAGGGCCGTGTGTCGCAGCAGCGGCAGGGGCCGGAGAAGTCGGATCAGGCGAGTGGATTTGAGTATCTCGTGGAGCAGTGGAAACGAGAAGATGATAATCAAGACCGACAGCCAGTTCTCTTTGGTCGTCTTCCAGCGGTCATGCGAGATGGCCATGTAGAAGGCATATTCGACCACGAACACTCCCCAGATCAGCCAATCGGCGACCGTGATCAGGGGGTGTTCCACGTCTAACCAGTAAGTGATCGTCAGCGGTGCGGTCAGTATGGCGGCAATGATGACAGCAGCGGTCAGGTAATTGCTGAGCGATTCTTCAAGCGCCGATTCAAGCTTCAGTCGCACCGGCTTTCTCCCGCTACCCTGAGTGGCGCCTTCCAGCGCACGAATGGCAATGGATAACGTCACGCCAGGGATTCGTTCCTTTGCATGGTGCGTTCGTCATCAACACAGACGGTTCGCACCATAGGCCGAGGTCAGGCTGGCGTCGGTACGGTGCCAAACAGAACGGTTTTGAGGCTCTTTCCGGCGGAAAATCCTGCCTTTTCTTCAGCAGGGCGAGCGCCGCGGCTGACGCCAGGAGGCCGTACCGCTGGGGTCGGTCAAGGCCGGCTGCAAGAAGATGGGGATCTCTGCTTCCGACTGAGGGGTGCCACTAGCTCCGCCATGATCGGAAGGAGGGGCAACAGGCAAGGTCGACCCCATGCCATGCGCGCACCCAATAGCGTGACGCACTTGACTGAGATCGGCGCCGAAACGTAGAGCCCTTCTGATTCGGTTTCTCTACAATACCCGGCATCACACCCTTCCGGATCAACCCATGCAGCTGGAACAACGCGCCCGTTCCTTCGCCATTGCCGCGCATGCGCGCGTCGAGCACGTCTGCCGGTATACCGGCGAGCCCTATATCGTGCATCCGGCGCGGGTTGTGGAACTGCTGCGTTCGGTGCAGCACACCGAGTGCATGCGGGCGGCCGTCTGGCTGCAGGACACCATTCGGGATACCGGGGTAAAACCGGAGACCCTGGAGCGGCTGTTTGGTGCGGAGGTCGCAGAAATGGTGGTGATGATCAGTGACGTGAGTCATTCGAAGGACGGCAACCGTGCCCAGCGCAAGGCGATCGACCGGGCGCACCTGGCGCGGGCGACGGCCCCGGCCAAGACCGTGAAACTGGCCCAGCTGATCGATCTGGCCTGTACCGTATTCATGCATGATCGTGCCTTCACCCCGGTGTTGGTTCGCGAGAAGGCGGCCTGGCTGGAGGTGCTGGAGGGCGGCGACCCGTCGCTCTGGCGCCAGTTGCGGGATCTGACACCGGCCATGCACCCGGAAATGGCGGACAAGGACGCCGACTGGCGCCGAAACTGCCCCTTCGCACGGCGCTCTCCCCTGCGCCGGTACGATGTCACAGTGGGGCGTGGTATTCGGGAAGGAACCAGCAACCAGGACACGGCTGCGGCCGGGTGAAGCGACAGCCCGAACCGCGCAGGAACAGAAACCGGTCCCCATTATCGCGGTCGGCGGCGGATTGTTTCTTGCGCGGGTCTGACACCGTCCCCAGCAGCGTTGGCCTCACTCGCCGGGGACACTCGTGGTCCTCGTGCCGACCGGGTGATGGACCACTAACTGGAGGCTCGGCGCTTGCGCGCATCGGGAAGGAAGGGGGCAGACCTGGTCTTTTTCTCTGCCTTCACCACAGGGGCAAAAGGCAAGGTGTGACCCCATGCCACATTTTTCTCTGCCTTCACCACAGGGGCAAAAGGCAAGGTGTGACCCCATGCCACAGTGCCACAGTGACCCCATGCCACAGCGTTGCCGTCTGTCTGCGAGCAAGTTGGCCATTTTCGCCCGAGAAATTGGCCGTTTAAGGGGTTTTCTGAGCATGAATATCGCGATAACCGTCGGTCTTTTATGCTCTTATCGTGGTCCGACCCCATAATGTGGCAACCGAAAGTATTTCAGGCTCTTGTCGTGGTCCGACCCCGTCGCGCTTGTCAGCCCTTTTCCGGATCGGCTTCATCCGGGTGTTGCGGTGTCCGCTCGTCGGAGCGAAGTATGTTGACCACCATGAACCGCAGCCGGCTCCGCAGGAGGGAGACCTCGGCGGTCCCGTTCCGTTGGAGCCCCAGCAAACGTGCGCCAAGCGGCGACAGGATGGATATCTTCGCCTGTTCGGGTCTCGCGTCTTCCGGCTCGCAGAGTTCGACGACAAACGTCTCCTCGGTTTGCAGATCCAGTAGTTGTACCCGGGAGCCTACTCTGGCGATGGGCTCCCCGCGGGTTGCTGTCGCTTGGCTTCCATCGTCGAGCTTCTCGAGAAGGCAGGCGAGTTCCATCGGGGTGCCGATAGCTCCGCAGTAGTCCTTCCGGATCCATTGATGGGTTCGGGTATCGGCGGCTGGCCGAAGGTAATACGGGTTGTTGCGCGCCACGGTCGCATCTCCTGATCAGAAACAAGAAGAAGGGGGTTGGCCGGGCGCACGAACGAGGAAACGGCGCCCGGCCTAAGCGAGAGTTCTCATGGCGTTTGGGACTCCAGACCGAGTATTGCGGGGGTTGTCGTTACGAAAGCCGGATGCTAGACAGCTCCCTCAACAAAGGCAAATCCGCACGAATAGTGGCAGTTATCGTGTGCGTATAAGAGTCCGGCGTTCCCGGCTCAACAGGATGGTGCCTGTCCCTGTCCTTCTCGTTACAACCGTGCCGTGGCCTCGCATCGCCAGGCGCAAGATGCGGGATCGGCGCGTGCGCGCTCGCCTATCGAGTGATGGGCGGACCGAAGGGTTCGGTCTTGCGCGTCTCGGCCTCCGCGCGTTGCTCCGGGGTGAGTTGCTGGTGGATGTAGTCGCGCGCCTCGGCCGCCGGCTTGTGGCCCTGATCGGCGGCGCGCGCGAACCAGACCCAGGCGGCGACATAGTCGACCTCCACACCATGGCCGTCGGCCAGCACGATGCCCAGGTTGTACTGCGCCGGGGCCAGGCCCTGCCGGGCAGAGGCTTCATACCAGCGCGCCGCCGCCGACTGGTCCCGGGGTACCCCCAGGCCCCGATCCAGCAGGACCCCAAGATTGGCCTGGGCCTGGGGGTGGCCCGCTTCGGCCGCCGCCCGATACCAGTGAGCGGCAGCTTCCATGTCTTCCTTTGTGCCCTTGCCATCGCGGCAGAGATTCCCCAGTTTCGCCGCGGCGTCGGGGTCCCCGGCCTCGGCGGCCTGGCGATACCAGCGGGCGGCGGCGGTCAGGTCCGCGTCCACTCCATCGCCCTGTTCCAGGGCGCGGGCGAGGTTGAAGGCCGCGTCGCGGTGGCCCGCTTTGGCCGCCTGGGCATAGTACTCGGCTGCCGCGGCTCGATCGCGCTCGCAGCCGCTGCCTTGCTGGTGCGCGACACCGAGGCTGTTCAGGGCATCGGGATCGCCGCCTTCAGCGGCCCGTTTCCACCACTGCACGGCCTCGGTGCTGGCGGCGTCGCCGCCCTGGTTCAGCAGGAGCACCGCCAGATTGTTCTGCGCCACGACGTGTCCAGCCTCCGCCGCGCGCCGATACCAGTGTTGGGCCGTCTCGGTATCCACCGGGCTGGCCGTCTCGGCCATCACGCCCAGGTTGAAACTGGCGTCGCTCAGCCCCTGTTCCGCGGCCTGTTCCCAGTACTGGCGCGCGCGCTCCGGATCGGCCTCCAGCCCCAGGCCGTCGGCATAAAGTATCCCCAAGCCCAACTGTGCCCAGGCCGAGCCCGCATCGGAGCCGGACTCCCAGATGTCGCGGGCGGCTCGGTAGTCACCACGTTCAAAGGCGGTAAAGCCGTCGTGGTCGGCACCGCTCGGACCTGCGGGATTCGCAGGGCCGGGGGAGTTGGTGGGCGTGTCCATAGCTGATGCTCTCGTTGGTGATTCACGGACCGAGGATACAGCCCGGGAAGCCAACCGCAAGCAAGACGTGGGCCTCGCCACGGGGGGTATAGAGAGTTGACACGCAGGCCCACCCGCAGCCCCGGCGATCAACGGAGAGTTAGGTGATCTCTGCCATCGTGGGTGTCCTCTTGCTGCTCTTCCTGGGCTGGGTCGGGCAACGAATCCTACGGCGGCCACACCCACAGGATCAGCGGCACGGCGGTCACGATCACCAGCAGCGACAGCGGCAGGCCCATACGCCAGTAGTCGCGGAACTCGTAGCCGCCCGGCGCCATGACCAGGGTGTTCGACTGGTGCCCGATGGGCGTCAGGAAGGCGCAGGAGGCCCCAATCGCCACCGCCATCAGAAATGGATCCGGCGCGGCCTCCATCGACCGGGCCAGCGCAATCCCCACCGGTGCTGCCAGCACCGCCGCTGCGGCGTTGTTGATCACATTCGACAGCAGCATGACCACGGCCATCAACAACGCCAGCATCCACGCGGGCGAGGCGTTCTCGCCCAACGCGAACAGGCCGTCCGCAATCACTTGCGAGCCGCCGGTCGTCTCAAGCGCCTGTCCTACTGGCAGCAATGCTGCCAACAGGACGATGACCGGCCATTCGATCCCGCGATACACCTCGCTCGGCCCGATCAACCCGACCAGCACCATGGCCACCGCCGCCCCGACCAGGGCCGGTGCGGCCGGGAGCCAACCCAGCGCCACCAGCCCCAGGGCGAGGGCAAACAGGCTGCTGGCCAGGATCACCTTGCGCGGACGCGTGATGCGTAGCCCGCGCGAGGCCAATGGCAGACAGCCGAGCTCACCCAGCGCATTCGGCAGCAGCTCTTCACTTCCCTGCACCAGAAGGATGTCGCCAGCCCGAAAGCGCACATGGTCCAACCGCTCGTGCAGGCGAACGCCCTGGCGTGCGACTGCCAGCACATTCACTGTATAGCGCTGGCGTAATTCCAGGGCACTGGCGGTGGTGCCCACCAGGCGTGACTCCGGCGTCACTATGGCCTCTTCCCAAGAAAGTGGGGTCAGACCTTGCCTTTTGCCCCTGTGCGGCTGGTAGGGCCAAACGTAAGAACTGAATCGTATCTCGGACGTTCAGGGCTACGTGGCGGATTGGCTGGGCCTGGTCGGTTCAGTCTAGGAGCGCGGCCGACTTTATGAGCGCGTGGGCGTGCATGCCGGGCCGCAGGCCCAGGCGGTCGGCGGAGAGGCGGGTGATTTCGGCCATGAGGTTCTGGCCGTCGCCTTGCTGGGCGACCACCAGGGCGCGGGCGGGGCCGTGGCCGCCGGGTGCTGGATGCAGCGCCTCGATGGTGATGGGGATGACGTTGAGGATGGAGACGTCGTGCGGGGCGGACAGGGCGATGCTGACGTCGCGTGCGTCGATGCGCAGGCGGGCATTCTCTTGGCCTTCGCATCGGCCTCCGGGGCCGGCCGGGATCCAGTAGCGGGCTGCGTCCGGGCCGAATGGGCACAGGCCGTGGTCGTCGGCGGTGCCCAGGGGCCCCTGGAGGACGGACACGGCGCCTTCGTCGCGGAACAGGGGGGAATCGGCGCGGACGAGGGCGTCGCGCAGGGGTTCCAGGCGTTCGAGCTGGCCGTCGTGCATGAAGGCGACGCGGTGGGCGAGGCGTTCCACTTCGTCCGGGGCGTGGGTGACCAGCAGGGTGGGGATGCCGGTCTCGTCCGACAGGCGGGCGAGGAAGGGCATGATCTCGCGCTTGGTCTGGGTGTCCAGGGCGTTCAGGGGTTCGTCGAGCAGTAGGAGGTCGGGGCTGATCAGCAGGGCGCGGCCCAGCGCGACGCGCTGGCGCTGGCCGCCGGAGAGCTGGTCGGCGCGGCGTTCCAGTAGCTCCGTGATCCCGAGCAGGTCGGCGACCTCGGCCAGGTGCAGCCGGCGTAGGGGTTCCGGGGTGCGCTTGTAGCCGTAGAGCAGGTTGCCGCGTACGGACAGGTGCGGGAGCAGGGTGGATTCCTGAAACACCAGGCCGACGCGGCGGCGGTGCAGCGGGACGAGGGTCTTGCCGGATTGCCAGGTGGTCTCGCCGAAGTGCACCTCGGCGCCGGGCGGGTGTTCCAGGCCGGCGATGATGCGCAGGAGGGTGGTCTTGCCGCAGCCGGAGCGGCCGAACAGGGCGGTGACGCCCTCCAGCGGGAAGGCGGTGTCCACGTGCAGCGCGAAGCCGGGACGTTCCAGATGGGCCTGTATGCGCAGTGTTTCGCTCGTGGGTCGGGTCACAGGCGCACCGTGTCGAAGCGGCGGTTGATCGCGTAGACCACGAACAGCACCACGAAGGCGAAGATCAGCAGCCCCAGGGAGAGGCGGTGGGCGGAGGTGAAGTCCATCGCCTCGGCGTGGTCGTAGATCAGGATGGACAGGACCTGGGTCTCGCCGGGAATCGCGCCGCCGAGCATCAGGATCACGCCGAACTCGCCGAGGGTGTGGGCGAAGGCGAGCGTGGCGGCGACGATGAAGCCGCCGCGCGACATCGGCAGGACCACGGTGAAGAAGCGATCCAGCCGGCCGGCGCCCAGCGAGCCGGCGATCTCGGTCGGGCGACGGCCCAGGTTGGCGAAGGCCTGTTGCAGCGGCTGCACGGCGAACGGCAGGGAGTAGATCACCGAGGCGATCAGGATGCCCTGAAAGGTGAAGGCCAGGTGGTTCAGGCCCAGGTTTTCCAGCGTGCTGCCGACCGGGCCGGCGGGGCCTAGCAGCACCAGCAGATAGAAGCCGAGCACGGTGGGCGGCAGTACAAGCGGCAGGGCCACCAGGGCCTGCACCGTGGTGCGCAGTCCGCCGGGGGCGCGGCCATTGGCCAGCCACCAGGCGATGGGGGTGGCGATGACCAGCAGGATCAGCGTGGTGTACAGCGCGAGCTTGAGGGTCACCTCGATCGCCATCCAGTCCGTGGGGCTCAACTCGAACATGACGGGTTACGGGGTCGCTGTGGCCGGGTTGGCGGGTCCGTTTTCGGGGAGCTCTTCGCCGGGCATCACGAAGCCGTAGCGGCGCATGACGTCGCGGGCGGTGTCGCCGTTCATGTAGTCGGCGAAGCGATGGGCGGTGTCGTTGTGTTCACCGCGCCGGGTGATGATGAAGCCCTGGGTGAGCGGGGCGTGCAGGGCGTCGTCGATCAGGTAGTGCGGGTGTTCGGCCAGATCCGGGAACTCGGCCAGTGACAGGGCGATGATGCCGATCTCGGCGCCGCCAGCCTGCACCATGCGCGCGGTCTGGGCGATGTTGTCGCCGTTGACGATCTTCGGTTGCAGCGCGTCCCAGACGCCGGCGGATTGCAGTGCCTCCATCGCGCGCACGCCATAGGGCGCGTGGGTGGGCGAGGCGATGGCGACGCGGCGGATGTCGTCGCGTAGCAGGTCTTCCAGCGTCATCTCCGAGGCGTCCATGCGGTTGCTCCACAGCACGATGCGGCCGATGGCATAGACCTCCGGCTCGGTCACCGCATGGCCTTCGGCGTGCAGCTTCTGCGGGTAGGCGATATCGGCGGAGAAGAACACGTCGTAGGGGGCGCCGTTCATGATCTGCGTGGTCATGCGGCCGGAGGAGCCGTAGGTGACGCGTACAGCGTCGCCCGGGTGTGCCTCGCGGTAGGCGTCCAGGATCTCGTCCAGGGCGAAGCGCAGGTCGGAGGCGGCCGCGATGGTCAGCGGGCCGTTGGCGGTGGTCAGGCCGGGTAGAAGGAGCAGCAGGGTCAGAAGGAGGGCGCGCAGGTGCATGGTGTAGGTTGTTCCCTGTGGCTGGGTCTTGGTGGGCTCTGGTGGTTCCATTGGCGACCACTCGGTGCGCTTGCTCTTCGGGCCGGCCTTTGGCCGTTCAACGCAGCTTCGCTGCTTTTGCGCTTCGTCGCGTTGCTCCTCGCAGTGACGAGGCTCTTGTCTGGGTGGATATGCGTTTCGTTATATTTCAGTTTGCATATCGGTAGGCGCAATGATGCGGGGGCCAGGGAGACCCGTCAAGGCTGGGGTCGGGGTTACGGCTTGGGGTCGTCGGCGAGGAAGTCGGCGAAGGCGTGCAGCTCGTCGCGCAGGGCCTCGCAGGCCTGGCGTTCCATGTCGCGGTAGCGTGCCAGTACGGTCTCGCCGAAGGCGGTGACCTGGGCCCCGCCGCCGCCGGAGCCGCCCTTGGCGGTGGCTACCATGGGCTCGCGGAAGCTCTGGTTCATGGTCTCGACCAGGTCCCAGGCGCGGCGGTACGACATGCCGACACTGCGCGCAGCCCCGGAGATCGAGCCCTTGTCGCGGATGGCCTCCAGCAGCATGGCCTTGCCCGGGCCCATGGCCGTCACCTCGCCCAGCAGCACGCGCAGGCGCGGGGCCTGGGGGTCTGTGGATCGGGCATCGGAGCGGGATGTTGTCATGGGCGGCCGTGTTGAGATTCAGTGAGAGCAGGAGATCTGCACAACGAATGATAGACCCCTCGCATTGCGAGGAGCGCAGCGACGAAGTGCAAACGCAGCAAAGCGGCGTTGAAGGGCCGCCTGTCGGCCCGAAGGGCGAGCGCCGCGAGTCACCTGCGTTCGTAACCGACGGATCTCGGCGTGTTGCCAGCTTCCGGAGATTGCTTCGCTGCGCTCGCAATGACGGCATGGAGGGGCGTCATTGCGAGGAGGCGAAGCCGACGTGGCAATCCCCTGACGCCGGGAAGGCGCTGGGGGCCGGTGGGTTCCCCATGGAGATTGCTTCGTCACTGCGTTCCTCGCAATGACGGTGCTTGTTATACCGTCATCGCGAGGCGCAGCGCGCCGTGGCGATCTCCTGGGGCTGTCCCGATGTCAGGCCTTGCCCTGCAGCTGCGGGATGACCGCCTCGTTTTCCAGGGTGGAGGTGTCGGAGGTGATCTCCTCGCCCTTGGCGATGGAGCGCAGCAGGCGGCGCATGATCTTGCCGGAGCGGGTCTTGGGCAGGCCGTCGGCAAAGCGGATGTCGTCCGGTTTGGCGATCGGGCCGATCTGATCGGCGACCCAGTTGCGCAGTTCCTTGACCATCGCCTCGGCCTCGTCACCGGTCAGGCGGTCGCCCTGCAGGATGACGAAGGCGACGATGGCCTCGCCCTTCACGTCATGCGGGCGGCCGACCACGGCGGCCTCGGCGACCGCCTTGTGCGCGACCAGGGCGGATTCGACCTCCATGGTGCCCATGCGGTGGCCGGAGACGTTCAGCACGTCATCGATGCGGCCCATGATCCAGAAGTTGCCCTCGGCGTCGCGGCGGGCGGAGTCGCCGGCCAGGTAGTACTTGCCGCCGAACTTCGGGTAGTAGGTGTCCTTGTAGCGTTGGTCGTCGCCCCAGACGGTGCGCAGCATGTGCGGCCACGGCTTCTTGATGACCAGGTAGCCGCCCTCGTCGGCGCCCAGGCTGTTGCCGTCCTCGTCCACCACGTCGGCGGCGATGCCGGGCAGGGCCTGGGTGCAGGAGCCGGGGACCAGCGTGGTCGCGCCCGGGATCGGGGCGATCATGTTGGCGCCGGTCTCGGTCTGCCACCAGGTGTCGACGATCGGGCAGCGCTCTTCGCCCACGGTGGTGTAGTACCACATCCAGGCCTCGGGGTTGATCGGCTCGCCGACGGTGCCCAGCAGGCGCAGCTTGGACAGATCGTATTGCTTGGGCAGGTCCGGGCCGGCCTTCATCAGCGCGCGGATCGCGGTGGGGGCGGTGTAGAACACGGTCACGCCGTGGTCCTGGCACATCTTCCACCAGCGCCCGGCGTCGGGGACGGTGGGGGTCCCTTCGTAGATGACCTGGGTGGCGCCCACGGCCAGCGGACCGTAGGCGACGTAGGTGTGGCCGGTGATCCAGCCGACATCCGCGGTGCACCAGTAGACGTCGTCGCCTTGCAGATCGAACACCCACTGGTTGGTGACGATCGCGCCCAGCAGGTAGCCCGCGCTGGAATGCTGGATGCCCTTGGGCTTGCCGGTGGAGCCGGAGGTGTAGAGCAGGAACAACGGGTGCTCGGCCTCCACCCATTCGGGCTCGCAGTCGACGGGTTCGCCGTCCACGGCGTCGTCCCACCAGACGTCGCGGTTGTCGTGCATGATCACGTCGTTGCCAGCGCGCTTGCAGACGATGACCTTCTCGACGTCGCCCGGGTTCGAGTCCAGGGCCTTGTCGACGTTGGCCTTGAGCCCCACGACCTTGCCGCCGCGCTCGCCACCGTCGGCGGTGATCACGGCCTTGGCGCCGGAGTCCACCACGCGGTCACGCAGGGCGTCCGCGGAGAAGCCGCCGAACACTACCGAGTGGACCGCGCCGATGCGGGCGCAGGCCTGCATGGCGATGACGGCCTCGGCGTTCATCGGCATGTAGATGATGACGCGGTCGCCCTTCTCCACGCCCATGCCCTTGAGGGCGTTGGCCAGCTTGCCCACCTCGTTGTAGAGGTCGCGATAGCTCAGGTGACGGGTCTCGCCATTCTCCGCCTCGAAGACGATCGCGGTCTTGTTGCCGCGGACTTCGAGGTGGCGGTCGATGCAGTTGTAGGAGACGTTCATGCGCCCGTCGGCGAACCACTGGTAATGCGGCGCTTTCGAGTCATCGAGGCCCTGAGTGAACTCGGTCTGCCAGTCGATCTTCTCGCGCGCGAGATCGCACCAGAAGCCCTCGTAGTCGGCCTCGGCCTTTTGGTGCAGGGCCTCGAGATCGGCCGGCTTCAGGCGGGCGTTTTCGGTGAACTCCGCCGGCGGCGAAAAGTGGCGCGTCTCGGTGAGGGTGGACTCGATGTTGTCACTCATCAGGGCCTCCAGATCGGTTTTTGGTATGGGGTATGGGAGTGGCCGACAGCCAACCCTTGGGTGGGTGCGAGGATAGCATGCGAATCGTGCGCTGGCCGCGCTTACCAGAGCCACGCGGGGCGGAACAGCACGCGCCCGAGCGGCAGTTTTCCGTCCGGCGCTTGCCGGCTCAGCAGTGCGGCGAACAACTCGCCCGCGGCGATGGCGTCGAACAGCGCGTCGTGCGCGCGATAGGCCGGCAGGTTGTAGCGCGCGCGCAGGGTGTGCAGGCGCAGCCCGTGCGCCGGGATCGGCTGGCCGGCGCGGCGCAGGGCCGTCTCCGCCAGGCGCAGCGTGTCCACGATGGCCAGCGGGGCGCGCACGCCGTACAGGCGCTGGCAGGCCTGCTCGAGGAAGCCGATCTCCAGGGCCGCGTGGTGCGCCACCATGACGCGCCCGGCGAGCGCGTGGAACAGGGCGTTCAGGGCCTCGTCCAGCGGTACCCCGCTGGCGGCGCGCTGATCGGTGATGCGGTGGATGACGGCGCTGGCCTCCGGGACTGGCCCTTCGGCGCGCACCAGGCGCTGGTCCGCGGTGGCGAGGTCGATGCGCGGGCCCTCCATCGCCACCCAGCCCATGCTCAGGATGCGGTCGTGTTCCGGGTCCAGGCCGGTGGTTTCCAGATCCACTGCGAGAAAGCGGCTGGCGGCCACCGGCTGGCCGGCGGGCGGCATGGGGGCCTCGAGGAGCTCGCGCAGCGGGCCCGGCGGGGCGCGGTGCGCAGCCCGACGCCGGGCGCGGCAGAAGCGCCAGTGGCCAGGCGGGCGGAGCCATGCGGCAGCGTGCAGAGGGCAGACCATCAGAGGGCCGTCTTGCGGGCGTCGTTCACCAGGCGGAAGGCGGTCTTCAGGTGACTGCGCTCCAGGGTGGACAGTCCGGCCGGGTCCAGCGCGTTGTCCGGGGGCTGACCGTTGCGGATCTGGCGAGCCTGATGGCGGGCGCGCAGGTTAGCGATGTACAGCCAGGCATCGGCCAGGTTGTCGGCCGTGCTCTCGTTGATAACCCCCGCCCGGGCCGCGGCGCTTAGTCGTTCCACCGTGCTGCGTGCCGCGCTGCCGGCGTGCAGGGCAAAGACTCGTGCCATGGTGACGATCGGCAGCAGCCCACGCATCTTCAGGTCGAGGGTGTCGGCGTGTGCGCCGCTGTCCTCCAGCACGAACTGGCGGAAGAAGCCGAGCGGCGGGGGCAGGTTGCGCGCCTGGTCGGCCAGGGTGCTCAGCAGGGCCTCGTGGCGCGCACCAACCTCCAATGCCTGTTGGCGCAATGGTTCGAACAGTTCGGCCGCACCGTGGATCACGCGCATGTCGAGGTAGTGGGTGGCCAGCATCGCATCGCGTGGGGCCGGGTGGTGCAGCACGCGTTCCATCTCCCGCGCCCAGTCGGCCGCGGGTCGGCGCCAGTCGGGATGGGTCGGATCGACATCGCCGGGGCAGGCGCGGATGCCGCAGGCGTCGAGGCCGGCGGTCACCCCGCGGGCAAGCTCCGCGAACCAGGCGTCGACGTCCGGCGAGGCGTTGTCGGCAATGATGAGTGCGGTGTCCTGGTCGGTGAACACGGTCTGCTCGTGGCGCCCCTGGCTGCCGCTCGCAAGCCAGGCAAAGGCGCAGGGGGCCGGGCCGCGGTCGCGTTCGTCCAGCTCGATCAGGCGCTGGGTGAGTGTGTCGATCACCGTGGTCACGGTCTGGGTGAGCTGGGTGGCATCGGCGCCGGCCTCCACCAGTTGTACCTGCAGTTGGGGCAGGGCCTGCATCACGCCTTGCAGGCCGGCGAGGTCGTCGGCCCGGCGCAGGTCGCGTACCAGATAGACGGCGCTGGTGCCCTGGTGGCGGATCAGGTCGGTGCTGGAGAGGATGCCGGCCAGCGCCCCGTCGGCCTCGTGGACGACCGGGAGGTGGTGAATGTCGTGGCGCGCCATGCGCAGCAGGGCCTCGAAGGCGGGGGTGCCGCGGTCAACGGTGGTCAGCGGGCTGGCCATGGATTCGGCAACGGGCTGGCCGGGGTCCACGCCGTTGGCGATCGCACGGCGCAGGTCGGTGTCGGTGAGGATGCCGCAGGGTTTGCCTGGGCGCTCGGGCGTGTGCAACAGCAGCGCGGAGATGTCGGCCCGGTCCATCAGACGCGCCGCCTCGCGCAGGCTGAGCGTGCTGACGGCCAGTATCGGGTCGGAGGTCATCAGGGCGCGCACCGGCGTGGTTAGCAGGCTGTGGTCTCCGTGCCCGTCGTGTGCTGTGCGGTCGGTGGCCAGGGGGCGCGGGGCGTCGGCGGCGAGGAACTGGGCGATGGCGCCGTCGCGCGTGGCCAGCTCAAGGGCGCGATCCAGTGGCAGGTGGTAGACCAGGGCGTCCTCGGTGACCGGGCCCAGCGGGTGCGCCGGGGTGTTGGGGATGTGCACCAGATCGCCCTCGCCCAGGCGGTCGTGCAGGGTGTCGTGCGCGTCGCGGATCTCCAGCGTGCCGGTGCGCACGATCCACAGGCCGGGTTCGGCGTCCGGCGGGAAGTAGGTGCCCTCGCGCAGGTAGCGCAGGGTGAGCTGGCGCACGAAGGCATCCCTGCTGGCCTCTGGCAGGGGGGCCAGATCAGGGCAGTGGTCGAGAAACTCGCGGATCTCTTCGAGTTCGCCGTTCATGCGTGGGTCCGTGTGGGGTGGGACAACCGGCAATCGACCGGGGTGGGGTCGATTGCCGCTTGGCCCGCAGACACTGTGCCAGATAAAAGGGGCCGACCCGGTGCACCCGAGCCGACCCCATCTTTTCTACTATCGAATGACCATTCAGTCATGGTGGCGGGGACCCCGCCATGCCGATGTTTCCGGGCATGGCGGGGCCGTCCATCAGCTTTCGGTACGCGGTACGCGCACGCTTTCCACCAGGTCCTGGATGTCCTTCGGCGGTTCCTTGGTCAGCTTCATCACGATGTAGGCGGTGACGAAGTTGAAGACCGCGCCGATGGCGCCGAAGCCGGTCGGGTTCACGCCCAGCAGCCAGCCGTCCGGGTTGTCCGGGAGCATGGCGGTGCCGGAGAAGAAGAACCAGCCCTTGTACGTGAAGATGTACAGCAGGGTGGTCAGCAGACCCACCAGCATGCCGGCGATCGCGCCTTCCTTGTTCATCTTCTTCATGAAGATGCCCATCATCAGGGTCGGGAACAGCGAGGCCGCGGCGAGACCGAAGGCCAGTGCCACCACCTCGGCTGCGAAGCCGGGTGGATTCAACCCCAGGTAACCGGCGAACAGGATGGCGACACCCATGGCGATACGTCCGGCCATGAGCTCCCGTTTCTCGCTGATCCTTGGCATGAACACGCCCTTCAGCAAGTCGTGCGAGATGGCCGATGCAATGGCCAGCAGCAGTCCCGCTGCGGTCGACAGTGCGGCGGCGATCCCGCCCGCTGCGACCAGTGCGATGACCCAGCCCGGAAGCCCGGCGATCTCGGGGTTGGCCAGCACCATGATGTCGCGGTCGAGGGTGACGATCTCGGACCCTTCCCAGCCGTATTCCTCTTCCGCCATCGCGGCGAACTCTTCGTTGCCGTCGTTGTAGTACTGGATTACGCCGTCGTCGTTCCTGTCCTCGAAGGCGAGCAGGCCGGTCTGTTCCCAGCGCTCCATCCACGCCGGCCGGTCCGCATGGGCCAGGTGCCCCTCTTCGGTGCCGATCTCGCCCGGGTGGACGGTGTTCACCAGGTTCCAGATGGCCATCGCGCCGACTGCCGGGGCGGTGGTGTAGAGGATGCCGATGAACACCAGCGCCCAGCCGGCGGACTTGCGGGCATCACGCACGCGCGGAACGGTGAAGAAGCGGATGATCACGTGCGGCAGGCCCGCGGTACCGATCATCAGCGCCAGCGTCAGCAGGAACATGTTGAGCATGCTCATGCCGCCCACTTCGGTGTAGGCGTGGAAGCCCAGATCGACCATGGTCTGGTCCAGCGCCTCCAGCAGGTAGGTATCCGTCCCCTGCAGGGTGGAGCCCAGTCCCAGCTGCGGGACCGGATTGCCGGTCAGGGTGATGGCAATGAAGATCGCCGGCACCGTGTAGGCAAAGATCATGATCACGTACTGCGCGATCTGGGTGTAGGTGATGCCTTTCATCCCGCCGAGCACGGCGTAGATGAACACCACGGTCATGCCGGCGATCAGGCCGGTGGCCAGTGGCACTTCCAGGATGTTGGAGAAGGCGATCCCGACGCCGCGCATCTGCCCGATCACGTAGGTCACGGACATCACGATCAGCGCGATCACTGCGATGATGCGCGCGGTCTTCGAGTAGAAGCGGTCCCCGATAAATTCCGGCACCGTGAACTTCCCGAACTTGCGCAGGTACGGGGCCAGCAGCAGCGCCATCAGCACGTAGCCGCCGGTCCAGCCCATCAGGTAGGCGCCCCCGGTGAAGCCGAGGAACGCGATCAGGCCGGCCATGGAGATGAACGACGCGGCGGACATCCAGTCCGCGGCCGTGGCCATGCCGTTGGCGATTGGGTTGATGCCGCGCCCGGCGACGTAGAACTCGCTGGTCGAACCGGCGCGCGCCCAGATGGCGATGCCGATGTACAGGGCGAAGGTCGCCCCGACCACGAGCAGGCTTAGAAGCTGTTGATCCATGACAGGCTTACTCCTCGTGGACGTTGAACTTGCGATCCAGCACGTTCATGCGCCAGGCATAAACGAAGATCAGGATGATGAAGGTGTAGATCGAGCCCTGCTGCGCGAACCAGAAGCCCAGCGGATAGCCCCCCAGCTGGAACGCGTTCAGCGGCTGGGAGAGCAGAATGCCCAGCACGAACGACACCACGAACCAGATTGCCAGGCAGATACCCAGCAGGCGCAGATGCGCCCGCCAGTAGGCCTGCCGGCTCAGGTCTTCTTGTGACATGACGATGCTCCTCTCGTAAGGTTTTGTTGTTTGCCGTGTTCCGTCACAGCTGGTATTGCACCTCAAGCTGTCCCTGCAGCTTGCGGGCCTGCCGGAAACTCTCCTTGAGCACCCGTCCCTCCAGGGCACCCAGCTCTTCCGGCCGGATTCGGTTGTCGTCGTCGCGTCCCTCGCGCAGCGCCTTTTGCTGGGCACGCAGGCGCAGCATCTGCAGGTAGCGCAGGGCGGCGTGGTAGTCCTGGGCATCGGCAGTGCGCATCACGTCCGCTGCCACAGCCTGGTCCAGGCGTTCGTGGGTGCGCGTGGCCGGCAGCTCGGCGGCCAGCGCGATCACCCGTGCGCCGTCGACGAAGGGCGTGAGGCCCTGCTTTTTGATGTCGATCCCGTTGGATCCGCTCTTGATCTCGCCGAACAGCCCCAGCGGCGGGCGGAACATCTGCTGGTTGGCAGCCATCTGGCGCCGAAAGCGGCTGTTGAAGGCGGTCTTCTGCAGCAGACGGGTGCGCAGCGCCTCGACGGGGCCGGCATTGCCGTCCACCGCGCGCAGATCGAAGAAGATGCTGCTCTTGAGCAGGTGCTCCGGCGTGCCTTGCTCGATCCAGCGGGTGAAGCGCTGATCCCACTCCGGGCCGCTCAGGCAGCACTCCGGGTTGCCGGCCATGATGTTGCCGGGGCACAGCGTGAACCCGCACTCGGCCAGCGCCTGGTTCACGGCCTTCGCGTACGGCAGCAGGCGCTCGCGGATTGCGTCGGCGTCTCCGGTGTCGGCATCGAACAGGATGCCGTTGTCCTGGTCGGTGACCAGGGCCTGCTCTTCGCGCGCCTGGGAGCCGAACGCCAGCCAGGTGAAGTCGATGCCCTCGATCGCCTCGTGTTCCGGGCGCAGCAGGGTCAGCACGCGGCGGGTGGCGTGTTCGTTGAGGCGCGTGATCAGGCGCAGGACCTGATCGGCCTCCGCGCCCTGGCCGGCCACTGCCTCGATCAGGCGTGGCACCTGGCGCAGGCGCTCGGCGACAGCGGCGACGGAGTCGGCGCGGCGGATCGCGCGCACCAGGCCGTCCAGGGTCAGCGGCTGACTGGTCAGCAGGTCGCGCTCGCCCAGCACGCCGACCAGGCGGCCGTCGCGCACCACACACAGGTGGGTCATCCCGTGCTCGGTCATCGCCTCGATACCCTCGAAGCCCGGGGTGCTCTCCTCCAGCGCCACCGGGTCGGGGGTCATCACGGCCGCGACCGGGGTGTCGAGGTCGACATCCGCGAGCGCCACGCGCGAGAGCAGGTCATGCAGGGTGAAGATGCCCACCGGCCGCTGGTTGTCGTCGACCGCGACGATGGAGCCGACACGTTCGTCGCGCATGGTGGTCAGGACCTCGCGCAGCCGGGTGTCCGGGCGGCAGGTAACCGGGCTGCGCGCCAGGCGCAGGACCAGCGGCGTATTGAGTTGTCCGGCGCCACCGTCGCGGGCGGACAGGGTGTCCAGGCCCTGCTGCAGGCGGTCCAGCAGGTTGGCCAGGCGGCGCGTGCAGAAGTCGTTAAAGACCCGCGAACGAGCGCGCAGGCGGTCGAAGTCCTCCAGGCTCAGTTCCAGGCAGACGGTGTCCTCCGCTGCGCGATGCACGGTATGTACCGCGCGGCGACCGAGCAGGGCGCCGATCGGGAAGCATTCGCCGGGGATCAGCTCCCAGGCCTTGCCGGAGAGCTGTTCGTCCTCGCTGGGGGTCTCGCCGCGGATGCGGCCCTGGCGGATGATGTGGAAACGCTGGGCCGGACCGGCCTCGGGATCGGTGATGCGCGCGCCACGCGCGTAGAAGCGGCTCTCCAGGCGGGGCAGCAGGAACTCCAGCGCATCCGTCTCGAGCTGGTCGAACGGGGCGTGGGCGCCGAGGAACTCCCGGGTGCTGTCGAGCGCGTCGGACATGGCGGTAGCGGCATCCCCAAAGTGATGGTGTTCACGTCTCGGGTGTCTACTGCAAGTTGCACGCCAATTCTTTGGCCCGCGCGAATCAGCAGGTTGTGGTCAAGCGGTCTGTTCCGTGCGTTACGTTGCGTAACGTGCGTGTTTCTTCTCGTTACACCGGCCCGCGGCGTAACGGAGGCAAATGCGAATGCCGACGTGTTCGCATTCGCCCCGGTCGTCAGCAAGCCTTCGTTACACCGGGGGGCGCCTGCCGGTGACGAAGAACACCACCGCCAGGATCAGGCCCACGACAAACAGGATCCAGGCGATTTGCGTGGCGGCCCCGGCAATCCCGCTCAGCCCCAGCGCGCCCGCGACGATCGCAACGATCAGGAAAAGTAGTGCCCATCCCAGCATTGGTTCTCTCCTTTCGACTCGTTTGAATTTTCAGTGTAGGCCAGAATTCGCTGACCCATGGCTTCTTGTATTCGGCTTGGCGTACCAGTTCTCAGTTCCGGATTCCCATGGGCGACCTGGCGTATCCACCAAGGACACACTGGGGGCAGGTGGGTGATGCTCGTTATGGGTTTTCAATCGGATGAACGTGCGTCCGGTCGGGAAATGTGAACCTGTTCAGGACGGCCTTGGTGTATGCCGAGATAGAGGTCGCCGGCGTCGGCACAAAAATGTTGCCTTTTCGATGGATTGGGAGGCATTGATCGGCGCGCCCTGGAAAAGAACTCCTGGAGAGAAAATGCAATGAGCAGCGTTATCCGAAAATCATGCAAGGATGCGGACGGTCCGTCGCGATTCCTGTCGCTGCCGGTATATGCGGTAGCCCTGGTGCTTGGCGGCATGCTGGCGGGCTGTTCCGATCCGGGCCCGGCGCAGGAGGCCGGCGAGGCAGTGGACGAGACGGTCGAGGAGGTGGACGAGGACCTGCGTGGCTGGATCGAGGATCTGCGCGAGGATGAGGTGCAAGAGGGCGAATCCGGCCGCGGGGGGCATGACGACGCATTCTCCGAGGAGGATCCGGCGCACGATATGGACTGATCAGTGGTCGCCGTGCCGTGGGGCCGGGTCGGAAAGGGATTCGGTCAAACGGATGCAGCAATCAGGAAACAAAAGGCTGGTGGGTGGGTCGCCATGAGCGGATGGCGGTTCGCCCATCAGCCTTTTTCTTTGGGTTCTGTGGGTGTGCGCGGTATCACGAGTCGGGTCTCGGGGTGGTGCGGTTTTGCACGTGTTTGAAAATGAGTCACGCATTTCTGCTTTCCCAACCTGGGGTGGTTCGGGAAAATCGCCGGCGTCTTTATGGCAGTCAAGAAGTTTTACATTTCTAGCCGATCAGGAAGGAGACGCGAAAATGAAAAAGATCTTGTTGAACACGGTTGTGGTGGCCGCTGCAGGGATCCTGGCGCCCCAGGTGGTGATGGCAGATGAGTCCGATCGGGGCGAGGGCCTGTACATGGGGCTCGGTACCGGTTTCAGCGCTCTGAAGAACGACCGCGACGAGGTCGCCGATTTCATCGGTTCCGGGGCCTCGGACTACCGCCTGGACGACGACGACAACGTCTGGCGCGGGTTTGTCGGGTACAACTTCAACCCGTATGTAGGGGTCGAGGGGTTCTACTCGGATCTCGGAAAGGTGAAGTTGCGCGGTGACGAGTCCGGTGCGCATACCGACATCAAGTCCCGAGCCTATGGTGCGAGCGTCCTCGGCAAACTGCCGATCGGGCAGCATTTCGAGTTCTTTGCGAAGGCGGGCCTCGCCAAGTGGGATGCAGACGTCCGGGGCAACCTGGGTGATGAGAGCATCACCCTGCGTGATAACGATGGCGTGGATCCGGTCTACGGACTCGGTGCGCAGGTGAATCTGGACAGCTTCCTGATTCGCGCCGAGTACGAACGCTATGACTTCGACAGCGACTACAAGGTCGACGCGTTTACTGCCTCGGTTGGCTGGCGATTCTAGGGAGACACTTGTTTAATCGCGCGCTCGAGTCGCTTTTGCGTGCGAACAAGGCGCGGTGACTGCCGTGCAGTCACTCTGCACAAAGGAACCGCAACGCTGTTCGCGCGCCCGTTTCCATCAACAACGGGCGGCCGAGCCCCTGCATTCAATGGCTTGTGGGGTTGGTGCCCCCCCGATCCTGAATGAATATGGCCCGATCCTGCGTTGCGCCGCTTGCGGGTAGAACCACTACCCGCTGCACGACGCGCCTTGTCTCGGAAAACAGGGGGCACCAACGCGAACGCGCGATTCAATCCGCGTCTCTCTGGAAAATACGGGCACAGACGGCCCACGAGATAACGTCTTGACGCCGCCCCGGTTGGTTGCTGGGGCGGCGTTTTACGTGGGGAGAACGGCGTGACCTTCAGGCGGCCTTGGCGATGCCTTCCTGTCGGCCCGGGCGGCCTTCCTTCAGGGTGACCAGTTCCTCGGCGCTGGTCGGGTGCAGCGGGATGGTCAGGTCCAGGTCACGCTTGGTTGCGCCCATGCGTACGGCCACCGCGAAGCCCTGCAGCATCTCGTCGACGCTGGCGCCGATCATGTGGATGCCGACGACCTTTTCGTCGTCCCCGGAGCAGACCAGCTTCATTGCGACCGGCGGGACCTCGCCCTCGGCGAAGGCGCGGTTGAGGCCGCCGAACTGGGTCTCGTAGATGCGCACCGTGTCTCCGTGCTTCTCCACCGCCTGCGGTTCGGTCAGTCCGACCATGCCCGCGGTCGGGTGGGTAAAGGTGACGGTGGGGATCTGGTCATAGTCGACCGGTACCGGGTTGGACTCCGGCGCATACCAGTGGGCGGCCAGACGGCGACCGGCGGCGATGGCCACCGGCGTCAGCGGGCCCTTGCCGATGATGTCGCCCAGGGCATAGATGCCCTCGACATTGGTCGCCTGCCATTCGTCCACCGGGATGATGCCGCCGCGGGCGATCTCGACGCCGGCCTCTTCCAGGCCCATGTCGGCGGTGGCGGGCTTGCGGCCCACGGCCCACAGCACCTTTTCGTATGGCCCCAGTTTCTGGCCGCCCTCGAGTTTCACGGTGACCGCGCCGGGCTCACCGCCCAGACCGGCGACCTTCACGCCCAGATGGCGGTCGATGCCCTGGTACTCCATGTGCTGGTCCAGCGCCTGCGAGATCATCGGGTCGAACATCTCCAGCACGCGGTCTTCCATCGCAACCACGTCGGTCTTCACCCCCATGGAGCGCAGCATGCCGGCCATCTCCAGGCCGATGTAGCCGGCGCCGATCACGGCAATGGACGCCGGCAGTTCGGTCCACTCGAAGAAGTCGTCGGAGGTGGCGCCCAGCTCGGCGCCTTCCAGCGGCGGCACGATCGGCGCGCCGCCCATCGCCAGCACGATGCGCTCGGCGGTGTACTCGGTGCCGCTGTCGCTGACGACCTTGTTCTTGCCGGTCAGGCGGGCGCGCTCCGGGATATGGGTGACACCCAGCTTCTCCAGGTGCCCGGACCAGAACTGGTTCAGGTTCTTCAGCATTGCTTGGCGTTTATTCGCCAGCTCGGCGTAGCGGATGCCCTTGATCTCGACATACACGCCGAACTCGCCGGCCTCGCGGGCGTGCGACAGGTGTTCCGCCGCGTACCAGGTGAGCTTCTTGGGCACGCAGCCTTCGTTCACGCAGGTGCCGCCCAGCGGCTTGGGGTCGAACACGGCAACGCGGGCGCCGTGCGGGGCGGCGCGTTCGGCGACCGCCAGGCCGCCGCTACCGCCGCCGATCACGATGATGTCGTAGTGTTCCATGTCCATGCCTCAAAAGGGTTTGGTGAAAAGGGGTTCGGTAAAAGTGTTGCATAGCGAGCGCACTCGTTGCGGTCGCCAGGGTCTGCCATCCGTGTCCGGACGTCCGGATGGGGCGACATCCGGACACGGATGGCCACCTGTGGGTGCAGATGGCCATCCGGGGCGGGCCGTGGACCCGCCCCGGGTGGTGGTGACGCGTTACGCCGCCTTTTTCTCGCGGGAGATCCATTCCTGCAGATCTTCCGCGCCGCCGATGCGGTGCCCGCCGACGAACACCTGCGGCACGGTCATCGCACCGGTAGCCGCCCGCAGGCTGCGCAGGCTGGCGTCGCGGCCCAGGATGATCTCTTCGTAATCCAGACCGGCGTTCGCCAGCATCTCCTTGGCGCTGGCGCAGTACGGGCAGCCCGGCTTGGTGAAGACGACCACATCTTCGGGGCAGGCGGCCTCGGGGGCGACGTGGGCCAGCATCGTGTCGGCGTCGGAGACGACGAAGGGGTCGCCCGGCTCGTCCGGCTCGATGAACTGCTTCTCGATCACGCCGTCGCGCACCAGCATGGAGTAGCGCCAGGAGCGGTGACCAAAGCCAAGGTCGCTCTTGTCGACCAGCATGCCCATCTGTTCGGTGAATTCGCCGTTACCGTCGGCGATGAAGGTCACCCGGTCGGCCTGCTGATCGGCCTGCCAGGCTTCCATCACGAAGCCGTCATTGACCGAGATGCAGACGATCTCGTCGACGCCGTGCTGCTTGAGCACCGGTGCCAGCTCGTTATAACGCGGCACGTGGGCGGATGAGCAGGTCGGGGTGAATGCGCCCGGCAGGGCGAAGACGACCACGTTGCGACCCTTGAACAGGTCTTCGCTGCGGACGTCATTCCAGTCGTTGTCCTTGCGGCAGCGGAAGGTGACTTCCGGGACGCGCTGACCTTCGCGATTTTCGAGTTCCATGTTTCGTACTCCTGTTTGGGTGTTAACTGCAGTAGACCAGAAAGAAGATTTTGGTTCGGTCGAGGCGATGCCCGACTGCGAGACTCAAGATAAGGGCTGGCCTCTCATTGATCCAGTTTTCGTTCTCTATGCGGTTGTTAGTTTCGGGCTATCGTCAGTTCCGGCCCTTTGTGGCGTCTCAAGGTTGACGCGTCCGCCGGAAATGCGGAAGCTTGCCGCCCGGATTCGGAAAGCCCGAATCGCGGTCCGCGTTATGGTGGTCCGTATCAGTCCCCTCGCGACGACAGGTTGTGAACCCCGCCAGGCCCGGAAGGGAGCAACGGTAGCAGCTGCGTCGGGCGCCGGGGTGTGGCGGGTGCGGGCCACCACCCTTTTCCTTGCGGCCCAGATTCCTGCGGTGATTGCCCCGCACCCGGGCACGCAACAGACTCCACTGACGGGGGAGGCATGAGTCACCAGGTTCTGGCCCGCAAGTGGCGTCCCTCGCGCTTCGAGGACCTGGTCGGGCAGCCGCATGTGGTGCGCGCCCTGGCCAATGCCCTGAGCGGCGAACGCCTGCACCACGCCTACCTGTTTGCCGGTACCCGCGGGGTGGGCAAGACCTCCATTGCCCGGATTCTTGCGCGCTGTCTCAACTGCGAGACCGGCGTGACGGCCACGCCCTGCGGCGAGTGCCGTTCCTGCGTGGAGATCGCCGAGGGTCGCCACCTCGACTTGATCGAAGTGGATGCCGCCTCGCGCACCCGGGTGGACGATACCCGCGAGCTGCTGGATAACGTCTCCTATGCCCCGACCACCGGGCGCTTCAAGGTGTACCTGATAGACGAGGTACACATGCTCTCGGAGAAGAGCTTCAACGCCCTGTTGAAGACTCTGGAGGAGCCGCCGGAACACGTGAAGTTCCTGCTGGCGACGACCGATCCGCAGAAGCTGCCGGTCACCGTGCTGTCGCGCTGCCTGCAGTTCAACCTGAAACCGATGCCGCCGGCGATGATCGCCGAGCACCTGACCCGGATCCTGGCCGCCGAAGGCGTCGAGGCGGAGCCGGGTGCCCTGCTGCGTCTGGGCGAGGCGGCCGAGGGCTCGATGCGCGATGCCTTGAGTCTGACCGACCAGGCGATTGCCTATGGCGGCGACCGCCTGAGCGAATCCGACGCCTGCGACATGCTTGGATTGCTCCCGCGCACGCGACTGGCCGCGCTGCTGGATGCGGTGTTTGCCGGGGACGGCCCGGCCCTGCTGGCGGGCCTGGCGGAGCTGGAGACGTTGGGGCCCGACTGGTCGCGCCTGCTGGACGAACTCGCCGCGCTGGTGCATCAGGTGGCGGTGCAGCAGGTGGCCGGTGTCACACCGGCGGCGGGCGAGGAGGCGCGGGTCTGGGCACACGAGGCCGCCGGCCGGGTCGACCCGGAAACGATTCAGCTGGCCTATCAGATCCTGATCCACGGGGTGCGTGATCTGCCCTACGCGCCGGACGCGCGCATGGGCGTGGAGATGACCTTGCTGCGCCTACTGGCCTTTCGCCCGGAGCCAGCCCCGGCGTCTGGGGAGGGCGAGGGCCAGGCCGAACGCCGGCCGGCCACGGTGCGCGGGGAAGCGTCTGCGCCGCGCACCGCGCCCTCCCGTAATGCCGCAGCGGCGGCGCGATCCGCTGCCGTCGAACCGGCCGTGCCGAACTCGGCCGCGCAGGCGGCCTCGCGCAGCGGTGAAAACTCGCCGCCGCCCCGCGAGCGGGTGAGTGAGCCGCCACCTCCGCGGGAGGCACCCACACCGCCGGTGCACGCCGATGAGCCCACGCACCGCGAGTCGTCGCCGCGACAGGCCACGCCGGCGGCATCTTCGACTGCGGAACCGGTCGCACCTGCCGTGGCCGCAGACGGGATGTTCGACTGGCACCGTTTTGCCGAGGGCCTGCCCATGGGGACGGTGCGCGAACTCGCCCTGCACGCGGAGCTGCGCAAGCATGACCAGGAGTGCGTGGTAATTGCGGTGGCTCCGGGTACGTTGTGTACCGACCGGGCCAGGACCCGCCTGAAGGAAGCGCTGGAGAAGACGCTGGGGCACTCCCTGCGCCTGGAGATTGTCAACCAGTCCGAACCGTCGGAGACGACACCCGCGGCGCGGCTTGCGGCGGCCTCGGCAGAGCGTCAGGCTAGCGCCGAGACGACCATGCGCGAGGACCCGGTGGTCCAGGCCCTGGGCCAGGAATTTGGCGCCGAACTGGGCGCGGTGCGCATTCGCGAAACCAACGAAGACAACTCCGCGGGCGACGCGTCGTCGGCCCCGCGCTAACCCGTCGAATACGGACAAACCCGCCTTGGTGCGGGGCAGGAGATCGAACCGATGATGAAAGGTGGCATGGGTGGCCTGATGAAGCAGGCCCAGAAGATGCAGGAAGACATGCAGAAGGTGCAGGCCGAGCTGGCCGAGATGGAGATCGAGGGCCAGGCCGGCGGCGGGCTGGTCAGCGTGGTGTTGACCGGCAAGTACGCCGCGCGCCGCGTGAAGATCGACCCCAGCCTGTTCGACGATGATCGCGACATGCTCGAAGACCTGGTGGCCGCCGCGATCAACGATGCGGTGCAGAAGGTCGAGTCCACCACGCAGGAGCGCATGGGCAGCCTGACCGAGGGCATGGGCCTGCCGGCCGGCATGAAGCTGCCGTTCTGAACCGGCGGAGCGGGCGCGCCTGATGGAAGCGGAACTGGACGAGCTGGTCCAGGCGCTGCGCTGCCTCCCCGGGGTCGGGGCGAAGTCGGCGCGGCGCATGGCGCTGCACTTGCTGGAGCGCGACCGTGAGGGCGCCCGACGCCTGTCGCGGGCGGTGGACGAGGCCGTGGCGCGCATCGGGCATTGCTCGGTGTGCCGCACGCTGACCTCGGCCGAGACCTGTTGGCGCTGCGCGGACCCGGAGCGCGATTCGCGGGTGGTTTGCGTAGTAGAGAGCCCCGGCGACGTGCTGGCGATCGAGTCGGCCACGGATTTCGGCGGTCGGTTTCACGTTTTGCTGGGTCGGTTGTCGCCGCTGGACGGGATTGGCCCGGAGGAGCTGGGGCTCGACCGACTGGAGGCCCGCTTGCAGGCGGAGGGTGTGGAGGAGCTGATCCTGGCGACGAACACGTCGGTAGAGGGCGAGGTGACCGCGCATTACCTCGCGGAGATGGCCGCACGTCACGGGATTCGTACCACGCGTATCGCCCAGGGTATCCCCAGCGGCGGCGAGCTGGAGTACATCGATGCCGGCACCCTGGCGCATGCACTTTCGGGTCGGCGCGAATATTGATGCGTGGTAATATTGTGATACAGGAGTAGCGGCATGACGGATTGCGTGTTCTGCAAGATCGTGGCGGGCGAGATCCCGGCCCGGGTGGTGTTCGAGGACGACGCGGTGCTGGCCTTCGAGGATCTGAACCCGCAGGCGCCCGAACATGTGCTGGTGATCCCGAAAACGCACATTGCCACGCTGAACGATTTGAGCGCTGCGGAGGCCCCGGTGATCGGGCAGATGGCCCAGGCCGCGGCGGAGATCGCACGCGATCGCGGATTTGCGGAGAACGGTTATCGAACCGTGATGAATTGCAACGACCACGGTGGGCAAACGGTCTACCATATACACATGCATGTCCTCGCTGGGCGTGCACTGAGCTGGCCCCCCGGCTAGCGACCAGGAACGACAACACGGATTACTGGTGTGACGCGACAAGGATCGAACGGTGCAGCCCTGAAGCGGCCGCAGGCACAATGCCTGCGGCCGCTTCGTGCGCGCGCGTGGCGCTCGGGCTGGTTCGTGGTTTCGCTGGTGGTTGCGGGGCTCGCACTGGGCACGGGCGCTGCCAGCGCCGCCGACCGTTACTCGCTGGTTGCGCCACCCCAGACCCAGGGGGTCGGTGGGGCGGGGGTGACGTTGCGCGACGAGCCGGAAATGGGTCGCGACACCGAATCGCGCTATCGCCTGTCGGTGCGCAGTACCGGCGATGCCTCGGCCCTGGACGAGGCCGACAATGCCTTTGGCGGGACACGCCTGTTCGAGGCGGTGGGTGGCTATCACCAGGAACTGGGTGGGGGCTTCGGCTACGGCCTGAATCTTGGGGTGGGCATGGAGACGCGTCCGGACTGGAACGAGCTCGGGCCGTCCGGTGAGTCCACCGCGTACTTCACCGATTTCAGCTTCGGGCCGACCTTCGCCTCCGGGCGTTTCGACAGCCAGTTCCGGGTGGGCGTGCGCCAGCCGCTGTCCAGCGAGGATCGAGATCTGGGCTTCGGCTACGGTGATCGCAGTCGCGAGACGGGCCGTACCGCCGGCTACCTGAGCCTGGATGGCCGCCTGCGTCTGCAGAATCAGTCCGAGCTGTCCCTGAGCCTGTACTACGACGACTATTCGCTGAACTCCGCGGATAACTGGCTGGCCGATCGCCTCGAGTTTGAAGGCGTGAGCCGCGAGCCGGCCTCCTCGGTCATCGGCGTCGAGATGGGCCTGACCTTCTGATCCCGGCCCCCGCCGCGACATCTGCACACGTTCCGCCGCGACTCTCACTGCACGCCACCGTGCGGCCCCGCCCTTCCTGTTAATCGCTATATAACCCGTGGTTTTCTTCGCGCCTTCCGTGTGCTTCGTGGTGGGAAAGTTACCCGCGAGCGCGGTTCTGGGCGGGGATCTCGGCGGCGAGGGCGTGCCAGGCCTGCAGGCGTGGAGCGGGGAGTTCTCCGGCCTCGATCGCGGTCAGTACCGCGCAGCCGGGCTCGCTCTGGTGGCGGCAGTCGCGGAAGCGGCAGTGATCGCCAAGCTCCGCGATGTCCGGGAAGCCGCGTTGCAGGGTGTCCAGAGACGGGATCTCGGGGGTGAAGTCACGCACGCCGGGCGAGTCAATCCAGGCGCCGCCGTTGGCCAGGGGAAACCACTGGGCGGTGACCGTGGTGTGGCGTCCCTCGCCGGAGGCGGCCAGGTCACCAGTGGTTGGCGCGATCGCGTCGACGATCCCGTACTCATCGAGCAGCGCGGCGACCAGCGAGGACTTTCCGACGCCGGACTGCCCGACCAGGATGTTGGTCTGGCCGGCCGCCGCCGCCGCCAGGTCGTCCAGCCCGAACCCGCTTTTGGCGCTGACGAATAGCGGATCCAGATCCAGCTGGCGGTAGGCGCCCAGCCACTCGGGCCGGGCCGCGGGTCCCTCGTCCTGTTTGTTGATCAGCAGGCGGGGGCGGGCGGGCAGGTTGAGGATGGCCACCAGGAAGCGGTCGATCAGGTTGCGCGAGGGTGCCGGTTCCGGCGCGATCACAATCCACACGCAGTCGATATTGGCCGCGATGACCTTGCGCCGGCCGAAGCCGTCGCGGCGCACGAGCACGTTGTTGCGATCCAGCTGGCGGGTCACCTCGCCGCCGGTGGCATCCAGCTCGACCAGGTCGCCGCAGGCGAGGTCGCGGAAGCGGCGGTGCAGGCGTAACCGCCGCGGGGCCGCGTCGGGCCCCGCGATGTCGGCCATCTGGTTGTGGCGGGCGAAGACCCGGGCAATCTGCGTCAAGCTCGTACTCGGCCGTGGCGGCTAGGGGAACACTGATCAATGTACACGTTCGCGCTCGAGTCACTTTTGCGTGCGAACAAGGCGCGGTGACTGCCGTGCAGCGTTCTGCACAAGGGAGCCGCAACGCCGTGCGCGCGCAAAAGTGGCCGAGCCCCTTCATTCGATAGCTTGTGGGGTTGGTCCCCCAGGTTCCCCGATCCTGCGTTGCGCCCCTTGCCGGTAGAACCACTACCGGCTGCGGACCGCGCCTTGTCTCGGAAAACCTGGGGGACCAACGCGAACGTGTACATTGATCAGTGTTTCCCTAGGGTTAGTCGAACAGGGCATCGACGCGCGCGGCACAGATAAAGTCATTCTCGCTCAGCCCGCCGATGGCATGGGTCGAGAACTCCACCGCACAGCGGTTGAAGCCGACCGCCATGTCGGGGTGATGATCCTCGCCATGCGCGATCCAGGCGACGGCGTTCACGAACGCCATGGTCTCGTGGAAGTTCTTGAACTTGAAGCTGCGCTGGATGCTCTTGCCGGTCTCGTCGATACCCCAGGCGTCGTGCAGCTGTCCCAGGGCGTGCTGGGCATCGTCCCGTGGCATCGGGTTGGTAAAGCCTTCGCAGGACTGGCAGTGCTTGGTTTTCAGATCAGTCATCGAACTGGTAGTACTCCGCGTTGAGGTAGGCGACCACGGCATTGACCTCGTCGTCGAACCAGTTGGTACCGAGATTCACGTTGCAGTTGTTAACCTGGGCCACCAGTTCGTCGTGCGAGCCGACCATGCGGTTCGATCGCGTGTAGAGGTCGGAGCCATCGCCTCCGACCATGTCGGCGTGACAGCTGATGCAGTTGTCGCTGTGCAGCTCCTGTCCCATGCGGATGTCATCCGCCAGCGCGAAGTTTGCGCCGCCAAGGCTCAGGGCCAGCGCGGCAGTGCCGGCGGCAATACGTGCGTTGGTATGTCGCATTGTTCCCTCCTGATCACGGGGGTTGGAGTCCGGGGCCACAGGCCCCGCAACCATGATGATAGACTCCTGCGGCATATGAAAGGGCCGTGGTCGTCACACGACGGCCTCCCCGCGAAGGAGTACGCGACATGGCCGTGAATGCCGAAAACCTGATTTGGATCGATCTCGAGATGACCGGTCTGGAGCCGCAAACCGACCGGATCCTGGAGGTGGCGACCATCGTCACCGACAAGGACCTGAACATCCTGGCCGAAGGGCCAGTCATTGCCCTGTACCAGCCGGCCGAGGTGCTGGAGGGGATGGACGAATGGAACCAGCGCACGCATGGAACATCGGGGCTGATCGAACGGGTGCGCAACAGCTCGTCGGACACCCGCGATGCGGAGCAGGCGACCCTGGCGTTCCTGGCACAGTATGTGCCGAAGGGGGCCTCGCCGATGTGTGGCAATTCCATCTGCCAGGACCGGCGCTTCATGGCGCGCCTGATGCCGGAGTTGGAGCAGTACTTCCACTACCGCAATCTGGATGTCTCTACCTTGAAGGAGCTGGCGCGGCGCTGGGCCCCGGACGTGATCGCGCAGTTGCGCAAGAACGCGTCGCACCAGGCGATGCAGGATATCCGCGATTCCATCGACGAACTGCGCCTGTACCGCGAACGCTTCATCCAGATGCCGCCGGCGTCGCAGCAGCACTAGCCTCCCGTCCTTCCAGGCGCCATACCGCACTTGGCGTGGGCGCTGTGTCCGCCCTTGCTGGGCCCGGTTCAACATCTGGTGTTTACGGTGGCTTCGTCGGGCCGCCTGCCACGCGCTCCCTCGCGAGCGCACCGCGAGGGGCTCCATACGGAGAAGAAGGTCAAAATAGGCGGTATCTCGTAGGGTGCTGTTGAGCGCAGCGAATCGCACCGTTCCCCACGCCGTGCGGAACCCTGATGCGATTCGCTGCGCTCATCACATCCTACGCCCCCCGGCGCCCGCTCCGCGGGCGTGGCACGCCATGGCCGCAGGCCGAGCGTGCCGATGATCCTCGAAGACCTAGCCATCATCCATTAGCAATATCGTCGGAACGGCCGTTGTCTTGACCTACCTCCCCGTTGCCGTCGCGCCGAGTGGAGAGGTTTTTCGCGGGACGATTCTCAATAGACACGGGGCGCTAAACACGGGGCGCTGGATGTCTGAGCGAAGCGCAGCGCAGCGAGTTCAGCGCCGCCCGCGAAAAGCCTCGGAGCGAGGGGAACCCCGGCCCGCGCAGCGGGCCGGGGTCGCGGCAGTCGGGCGTGTTTCTTGGGTACTTCTTTGCACGAGCAAAGAAGCCAGTTTTTGATCAACAACGGGCGCGGTGCGCTCGCGAGAGAGCGCGTGGCAGGCGGCCCGACGAAGGCACCGTAAACACCAGGTGCCGAACCATGGCCAGCCACAACCAGGCAGGCGGCGGACCGAAGCCATACTAAACACCATCGGATAAACCAGGCCTGGCCCTCAGGCGGTGAGCGACGCCCCGTAATCGTCGGGATCGCAACCGCAGAGCTAGTCCAGGCGCAGGGAGTAGTCGATGGCGTGGAGATGCTTGGTCAGGGCGCCGACCGAGATGTAGTCCACGCCGGTGGCGGCGATGGCCGCCAGGGTATCCGGTGTGACCCCGCCGGAGGCCTCGGAGATCGCGCGGCCGCGAATGCGCTGCACGGCCGTGGCCAGATCTGCCAGCGGCAGCTCGTCGAGCATGATCACGTCGGCCCCGGCGGCCAGGGCCTGATCGACCTCGTCGAGGTTCTCGGTCTCGACCTCTACCCAGCGCCCGGCGCCCAGGGTGCGGGCTCGTTCCACTGCGGCCGCGATGGAGCCGCAGGCGGCGATGTGGTTCTCCTTGATCAGCACGGCATCCCACAGGGCGAGGCGATGATTGTGGCCCCCGCCGCAGCGCACGGCGTACTTCTGCCCGTGGCGCAGGCCCGGGAGGGTTTTGCGGGTATCGAGGACGCGGCTGTCCGTGCCCTCCAGGCGGGCGACCCAGCGGGCGGTCTCGGTGGCCGTTCCGGATAGGGTCTGGAGCAGGTTGAGGGCCGCGCGTTCGGCCGCCAGAACGGCCCGTGCGGGGCCTTCCAGGGTGGCGATCACGCGCGGTGCGTCGTCCACTTCCACGTGGGTGCCTTCGGCCACCTGCCAGTCGATCCGTGTCCCCGGCGCGAGGCTGGCGAACACGCGGTCGAACCAGGGTTGGCCACAAACGATCGCGCTTTCCTTCAATAGCAGCGTGGCGCGCGCGACCCGTTCAGCCGGGACCAGGGCGGCGGTCAGGTCGCCGTCGACGCTATCGGGGCCCAGGTCCTCCGCGAGGGCGCCTTCGACCTCGCGCACCAGCATGGCCGCGTCCGGACGTGCGGGGCCCTGTGCGAACGGGTCGGATGGACCACCCGCAAAGCTGTACTCATCCCTCATGGCGATCCGGCATCGGGCGATGCGCCACGTAGTCGTCGCGCAGCTTCTTGACCAGGCCGGCCAGCAGGATCAGCGCGATCAGATTGGGTGCGGCCATCAGGATGTTGGCGATGTCGGAGAAGTTCCAGACCACGCCCAGCGGGATGGTCGCGCCGATCACGATGAGGATGACGAATACGACGCGGTAGGGCATCACCGCGCGTTCGCCGAACAGGAAGTAGGCCGAGCGGTCCCCGTAGTAGGACCACGCAATCATGGTGGAGAAGGCGAACAGCATCAGGCTGATGCCGACCACCATGGCGCCGAACGGGCCCAGCGCGGAGCTGAAGGCGGTGGCGGTCAGCGAGGCACCGACCACGTCGTCGGCGCGGTCGATATAGGCCCCGGTGACGACGATGGCCAGGCCGGTCAGGGTGCAGACCACGATGGTGTCGATGAACGGCTCAAGCATGGCCACCGAGCCCTCGCGCGGCGGGTCGCCGTTCTTGGCCGCGGCGTGCGCCATGGCCGAGGAGCCCAGGCCCGCCTCGTTGGAGAACATCCCGCGCGCGACGCCGTACTGGATGGCGAGGCCGATGGCACCACCGCCGGCCGCCCAGGGGTTGAGGGCGAGGTTCAGGATGGTGCCGATGGCGGCCGGCACAGCCTCGATGTTGGCGGCAATCACCACGAAGGCGCCCAGCATGTAGATCACAGCCATGAACGGGACGATGGTCGAGGCGATCATCGCGATGCGCTTCACACCGCCGATGATCACCAGCGCCACCAGCACGGCCATGGTGAGGCCGATGATCAGGGCCATCCAGCCCATGATGTCGTCGTCGGCGCGCAGGTCCGGCACGATGAAGGTCAGGCCGTCGACCACCGAGTTGGCCTGCACCATGTTGCCGATGCCGAACGAGGCGATCAGGGTGAAGGCGGCGAACAGGATCGCCAGCTTCTTCATCTTGAGCCCGTGGAGCAGGGTGAACATCGGCCCGCCTGCGATGCTGCCGTCCGGGGCGATCTCGCGGTAGCGCACGGCCAGGGTGGTCTCGGCGAACTTGGTGGCCATGCCGAAAAAGGCCGTCACCCACATCCAGAACAGCGCCCCGGGGCCACCCAGCGCGATGGCCGTGGCCACACCGGCGATGTTCCCGGTGCCGATGGTGCCGGACAGCGCGGTCGACAGTGCCTGGAATGGCGAGATCTGGCCGGTGCCGCCGCCGCGTCCATCCGCCCCGCGCAGGGCGCGCCAGCCCTCGCGGAATGCGACGACCTGGACCAGGCCCAGGCGAATGGTCAGGTAGAGCCCGGTGCCCAGCAGCAGGATCAGGGTGAGCGGGTTGCCCCAAAGCAGGCCGGCGGTGTCGCCGAGGAACTGGTCGATGGTGTCGAGCATCGGTGGGTCCTTGTGGTCCGGAGCGGCTTTGGCTGAAAACTCTACCGCGCACAACGGGTGTTGACGATAGCTTTTGTCGAACCCGGCCATTGGGCGCGTCTGTGGAACGCCGCGATGGACCCTGTTTCAATGGCGGCCTCGACTCTCAAGGACGACGCATGACCGAACCCTCTCCCGCCGTTTCCGAGCCGGATCACGGCAAACCGGTACCCCGGATCTTCCTCGTCGGATCGCTGATCGCACTGGCGGTCTTCATCTGGCTGGTCAGCCTGCTGTGGCCGATGCTGGAAGAGCGCATTGCCGATCTGAACACGCTGCAGATCGGCTTGCTGGCGAGTTTCGTCGCCGGTCTGATGACCGCGGTGGGGGCGATCCCGATCTTCTTCCTGCGCCGCATCAGTCAGTCGGTCGAGGACGCGATGATGGGCTTCGGCGCCGGGGTGATGCTGTCGGCCACGGCGTTCGAGCTGGTGCTGCCCTCGGTGGAGCAGGCGGAAGCGCAGTATGGCGGCGTGGGCATGGCCATTGTCGTGCTCGCGGTGGGGATCGGGCTGGGTGGCGGTGCATTGCTGGCGCTGCATAAGCTGGTGCCGCACGAGCATTTCTTCATCGGGCCGCAAAGCGGGGCCGACCCGCAGAAGATCCGGCGGGTCTGGCTGTTTATCTTCGCCATCGCGCTGCACAATCTGCCGGAGGGCCTCGCCGTGGGCGTCGGCTTTGGCGGCGACGAGGTGAGCGACGGGATTGCGCTGGCCATCGGGATCGGGCTGCAGAATATGCCCGAGGGGCTGGTGGTCGCCATCGCCCTGCTGTCGCTGGGCTACAGCAAGTGGGCGGCATTCGGGGTGACGTTGCTGACGGGGCTGGTGCAGCCGATCGGCGGCCTGATCGGGGCCGGAGCGATCACGCTGATGGAGTTCCTGCTGCCCTGGGGGCTGGCGTTCGCGGCCGGAGCGATGCTGTTCGTGATCAGTCACGAGATCATCCCCGAGTCGCACCGCAAGGGCCACGAGGCCCAGGCCACGGTGGGGGTCCTGGTCGGCTTCGTCGTCCTCCTCGCGATCGACATGGCGTTGTAGGGCAGCGCGCACAGTGGTCGCCACTGGCACCGCCATTGCGAGGGGCCGCTGGCGACGCGGCAACCTCCGAAAGCTGGCAGAGCGTCAGCATCCGCTGGTTTCGTAAGGAGGTTGCTTCGTCGCTGCGCTCCTCGCAATGACGGTGCTTGCAGGATATGTGACGGGGCAGGCCGCGGCGCCGGAATAGTGGCGCGACCCGTCCGGGCTTTCGCAGCGAGGGTATTTTGGTCTACAATTAGTTTCGTCTGTGGGCGCCCGACAATGCCCGCACACCGTTCTGGAAGAGATCTGCGATCGCCAGTCGATTGGCAGACGCCGAAGGCGCAACATCCGCCCGGAATCGCTCAGGCTACAGGACCGGAACGGTGCAGGAGACACACTCTGGAGAGCGGCCGGAAACGGCCCACCGAAGGGGGCGGTCACGCAGTCCGACAACGGACTGACGCGACGCAAACTCTCAGGTTTCAGGACAGAGGGGCGGCTGGCAGATTCATTCTGCCGGCCGCCCCTTTTTTTATGCCCGGAGCGCGGCGGCCGGGCCTCGCGGTTCCACCGGCGGATGCCGGCGAGCCGACCACGACACGCAAGCAAGGCGAGAACTAGATGACGACGTTGAAGACAACTCCGCTCCATGCCGCGCATCAGCGCGCGGGGGCCAAGCTGGTCGATTTCGCCGGTTGGGAGATGCCGCTGCATTACGGCTCCCAGATGGAGGAGCACAAGCGGGTGCGCGAATCCGCCGGCATGTTCGATGTCTCGCACATGCAGGTCGTGGATATCCACGGCCCGCAGGCCCAGGCCTTCCTGCGCTATCTGCTGGCCAACGACGTGGCCAAGCTGAAGACCGAGGGTCGCGCGCTGTACAGCTGCATGCTGAACGAAGCCGGCGGCGTGATCGACGACCTGATCATCTACTGGACCGGTGGCGATACCTACCGCGCGGTGGTCAATGCCGCGACGGCCGAGGGCGACATCGCTCACATGCAGGCGGTGGCGAAGGACTTCGATGTAACCGTGGAGCCGCGCCCGGAGTTCGCCCTGGTTGCGATTCAGGGGCCGCAGGCGGTAGAGAAGACCCTACCGCTGTTGCCGGCCGATCTGCGCAATGCAGGGGATCTCAAGCCATTCTCCGCGGTCTGGAATGACAAGTGGTTTGTCGCCCGTACCGGCTACACCGGCGAAGACGGCTTCGAGGTGATGCTGCCGGCGGCGGAGGCCGACGGTCTCTGGGAAAAGCTGAAGGAGGCCGGCGTGCACCCCATCGGCCTCGGCGCGCGCGACACCCTGCGCCTGGAGGCCGGCATGAATCTCTACGGCACGGACATGGACGACCAGACCAATCCGCTGACCGCCAACCTGGGCTGGACCATCGCGCTGAAGGATGCCGAGCGGGACTTCATCGGCCGCGCGCCGATCGAGCAGTCGAAGGCCGAGGGCGTGAAGGAACGCATGGTGGGGCTGGTGCTGGACGGTCGCGGGGTGCTGCGTGGCGGCACTCGCATTGAGACCGAGGCCGGCGACGGCGTGGTGACCTCCGGCAGCTTCTCCCCCAGCCTCGGCGTGTCGGTCGCCTTTGCGCGGATCCCGGCCGGGGTCGAGGCCGACGAGCTGCACGCGGATATCCGCGGCCGCAAGCTGCCGGTGCGCGTGGTGAAGCCGGTGTTCGTCCGTAACGGCGAGCCGCAGATCGAACTCAAGAGCTAACAAGAATTGCCTCATGCCGCCTGCGCCGGACTACACTGCGCAGGCGGGATCCAACAAGCAAAAGGAAGATGTCATGAGCGAAGCACCGAAGGATCTGAAGTACACCAAAAGCCACGAGTGGGTGCGCAGCGAGGCTGACGGCAGCGTGACCGTGGGCATCACCGATCACGCGCAGGAACTGCTGGGCGATCTGGTGTTTGTCGAGGCCCCGGAAGCGGGCAGCACCATCGAGGCCGGCACGGCCTGCGCCACGGTGGAGTCGGTCAAGGCCGCCTCGGATATCTATGCGCCGATCTCCGGTGAGGTGACCGCGGTCAACGAGGACCTGGCCGACAGCCCCGAGAAGGTCAACGAGTCGCCTTTCGAGGATGGCTGGCTGTTCAAGGTGGAGCCGTCCGATGCCGGCCAGCTGGATGCGCTGATGGACGCGGATGCCTATGCCGCGCACGTCGAGGCGGAATCCTGAGCGTAGCCGCGTATCACCGGTCCCGGCCGCGTCCGGCCGGGACCCAACCGAACTTCGCCGCAATCGGCGAAAGCGAGACCTGACATGCCGTTTATCCCGCATACCGAAGAAGACATCCGTGCCATGCTCGACAGCATTGGCGCCGAATCCGTCGAGGACCTGTTCGACGAGATTCCCGCCGACCTGCGTTCGCCGCCACTCACGGGGATCCCCGAGGGCGAGAGCGAGATGGGCATCACCCGCCTGATGCAGGAGCGGGCTGCGAAGGACGGCATGCCATCGAATTTCATCGGGGCCGGTGCCTACGAGCACCACATCCCGGCTGCCGTGTGGCAGATCGCTACCCGCGGCGAGTTCTACAGCGCCTACACGCCGTACCAGGCGGAGGCCAGCCAGGGCACGCTACAGCTGATCTACGAATACCAGACGATGATCAGCCGGCTGACCGGGATGGAGGTCTCCAACGCCTCCCTGTATGACGGTGCCTCCGCCCTGGCCGAGGCCGTGCTGATGGCGGTGCGCGTGAATCGGCGCTCCAAGGCCAAGCGTGTGCTGCTGCCGGGGGCGCTGCACCCGGACTATCGCAAGGTGGTGAAGACGCTGATCGGCAACCAGGGCATCGAACTGGTCGAGCTGCCGTTCGACGAGACCACCGGACAGACGCCGGTGGAGGCGCTGGCACCGCATGCGGATGACGACGTCACCGCCATGGTGATTAGCCAGCCCAACTTCTTCGGCATCCTGGAAGACGTGGATGCCCTGACCGGGTGGGCTGAGGAACGCGGCATCCCGGTCATTGCCGTAGTGAACCCGGTCTCGCTGGCGCTGCTGAAGCCGCCGGGCGAGTGGGGCGCCAATGGCGTGGACATCGTGGTCGGCGAGGGCCAGCCGCTGGGTGCGCCGCTGTCGTCCGGCGGGCCGTACTACGGCTTCATGACCACGCTGAAGAAGCATATCCGGCAGATGCCAGGGCGCATTGTCGGCCGTGCCAAGGACGCCGACGGCAAGCCCGGTTTCGTGCTGACCCTGCAGGCGCGCGAGCAGCATATCCGCCGCTCCAAGGCGACCTCGAACATCTGCACCAACCAGGGCCTGGTGGTGACGGCGTCGACGATCCATATGTCGCTGCTGGGTGACGAGGGCCTGACCCGCGTGGCCGAGGCCTGCTACGCCAACACCCATGCGCTGGTGGAAAAACTGGCCGCCAAGGGCATCAAACCGCGCTTTACCGGCGAGTACTTCCACGAAGTCGCGCTGGACTTCGGCGGCGATGCCGCGACCCGCGTGCAGACCATGGCCGATGCCGGCGTGCTGGCGGGCCTCGAGCTGAGCCGGGACTATCCGCAGCTGGATGGTTGCGTGCTCGCCTGCGCCACCGAGACCAAGACCGAATCCGACCTGGAGCAGTACGTGACCACTTGGGAGCAGGCCGCCTGAGGCGGTTATCCGCTTCCCACGGTCAACGACACCAAGCGCCATACACATCAAGCCGGGAGGCAACCATGGCCGAAATCAAGCTGCAAGGTAATCCGATCAACACCAACGGCGATCTGCCGCACGTGGGCTCGCCGGCCCCGGACTTCAAGCTGACCAACAAGGATCTGCAGGATGTCTCGCTGGCCGACTTCGGCGACAAGCGCAAGCTGATCTCCATCGTGCCCAGCCTGGATACCCCGGTCTGCGCCGACTCCACCAAGAAGTTCAACGAGATGGTGGCCAGCCGTCCGGATCTCGAGATCCTGATCATCTCCGCCGACCTGCCGTTCGCGATGAGCCGCTTCTGCGCCGCCGAGAACCTGGAACGCGTGACCGTGCTGTCGATGATGCGCGATCGCAACTTCGCCAAGGACTACGGCGTGCTGATCCAGGACGGCCCGCTGGCCGGGATCACCGCGCGCGGTGTGGTCGTGCTGGATACCGACAACCTGGTGATGCACGCCCAGCTGGTCTCCGAGATCGGCGACGAGCCGGACTACGACGCCGCGTTCGCGGCCCTGGATGATCGGGCCAACCTGAGCCCGACCCAGTAATCGGCCGGAGTCCCTCCGTGCCGCCGGTGGCCGGGCCTGTGCCCGGTCGCCGTCACCCGAATACGCAAGCGAGAAACCGCTATGAGCACCACTGAAGCCAATCTGATCTTCGAACGTTCCCGCGCCGGCCGCTCGGCCGTGGCCCAGGCGCCGCGCGACCACGCCGCGACCCGCATCCCGGCGCACCTGCAGCGCAAGTCCGCCCCGGGTCTGCCGGCGGCCTCGGAACTGGACGTGGTGCGGCACTACACGCGGTTGTCGCAGAAGAACTTCTCCATCGACACCGAGTTCTACCCACTGGGCTCGTGCACGATGAAGTACAACCCGCGCGCCTGTAACAGCCTCGCGATGCTGCCCGGGTTCCTGAACCGGCATCCGCTTGCTCCGGCCAGCCACAGCCAGGGCTTCCTGCAGACGATGTTCGAACTGCAGGAGATGCTGAAGGAAGTGACCGGCATGAAGGCGGTCTCGCTGGCGCCGATGGCGGGTGCCCAGGGCGAGTACACCGGTGTGGCCATGATCCGCGCCTACCACGATGCCCGCGGCGATACCGAGCGCCGCGAGATCATCGTGCCGGATGCCGCCCACGGCACCAACCCGGCGACCGCGATCATGTGCGGCTACGAGGTGCGCGAGATTCCCACCGACGATACCGGTGACGTGGATATCGAGGCCCTGAAGGCGGCCGTGGGTCCGCACACCGCCGGGATCATGCTGACCAACCCGTCCACCGTGGGCGTGTTCGAACGGCGCATCAAGCAGATTGCCGGCATCGTGCACGAGGCCGGCGGCCTGCTGTACTACGACGGTGCCAACCTGAACGCGATCCTCGGCAAGGTACGCCCGGGCGACATGGGCTTCGACGTGATCCACATGAACCTGCACAAGACCTTCTCCACGCCGCATGGTGGCGGTGGACCGGGTTCCGGTGCCGTGGGCGTCGCCGAACGGCTGCTGCCGTTCATGCCGATCCCGCACGTGATCGAAGCCGAGCAGGGCGGCTACCGCTTTGCCGAGGAATCCGATCGTCCGCAGAGCATCGGGCGCCTGTCCGCGTTTGCCGGGAACGCCGGTGTGCTCCTGCGGGCCTATATCTACATGCGCATGCTGGGGCGCGAGGGCATGGTGCGGGTCTCCGAATTCTCGACCCTGAATGCCAACTACCTGGCGCGCGAACTGGCCGCAGCCGGGTTCGACCTGGCCTATCCCAAGCGCCGTGCCACCCACGAGTTCATCGTGACCATGAAGAAGCAGGCCAAGGAACGTGGACTGACTGCGGGCGATGTGGCCAAGCGCCTGCTCGACCACGGCTACCATGCGCCGACCACCTACTTCCCGCTGCTGGTGCCGGAGTGCCTGCTGGTGGAGCCGACCGAGACCGAGTCGAAAGAGACCCTGGACGGTTTTGTCGAGGCGATGGCCTGCATCCTGGCCGAGTCGGAGAACGACATGGAAACGATCAAGAGCGCGCCACACACGCTACCGAACCGGCGCTTCAACGAAGTGGCCGCCGCCAAGGCGCTGGATGTCGTGTTCCAGCCCGCCGAGGACGGGGACGCCAGCGCGGCGCGCACCGGTACGCACGGCTGACGGGATTCCCGGGGGCCGGCCCCGGGCTTCCTGGTTCGTTCGGAAACGCCCCCGCTTGTCGGGGGCGTTTCCGTTTTGCGGGGTAGTAAACGCCTTTTTTTGGGGTCAAGCGGAAACCAGACTCATTATCTGGTAGTTTTCTGGATTCAGTCTATCAATCCACTGCCAGGTCTGAGGGCAGAAGATACGCCGGGCGTGTCTTTGACGAAGTCTCCGAAAAGAGAGACACAGACGGGCAAGGAACCCGATGAGCGAGATTTGTGCCATCCACGGCTATGCGGCGCTGTTCGAGCATGCGCCGGTGGGGCTGGCCGAGATGGATACCGAGGGGCGCATCCTGCGCGCCAATCCCCACCTGGGCGCCTTGCTGGCCTGCGATCCGGCGGATCTGACCGACGCGATCCTGCAAGACTACGTGTGCCCGGACGACCGCGAGCGTTGCGCGGCGCGGCGTCACGCCCTGCTGAACGGGGATTGCAGCACCAGCAGCTTCGAGGCGCGTCTGCTGGATGCCACCGGCCAGACGCGCTGGGTGGAAATGACCACGAGCCGAATCCCGGCCACCGAGGACTGTCCCGAGGCCCTGCTGGTCGTGATTGCCGACATCGCCGCGCGCAAGGAGGCCCAGCAGCGTACCGAGACCCTGCTGCGTGCCAGTCCCGCGGTGATCTACACCATGGACCCGTCGGACTTCGGCACCATGACCTGGCTCAGCCGCAACGTGCAGGCGGTCACTGGCTGGACACCGGAACAGATCACGACCCAGCCGGACTGGCTGCGGACCCATCTGGCGCCCGAGGATTTCCGCCGCTGTGTCGGTCAGGTGAAGCGCTGGCTGGCCGAGGGCGCGCGCGGATTCTGTCGCCTGAGCTATCGCCAGCGCACGCCCAGCGGGCACTGGCAATGGCTGGAGGACCAGATCACCGCGATCCGCGACAGTCAGGGGGCGGTGGTCGAACTGGTCGGCGCCTTCCAGGATGTAGGGGCGCGGGTGGAGACCGAGCGCCACCTGGAAAAGATTGCGCACAACCTGCCTGGGGTCATCTACCAGTACCGCCAGCACCCGGACGGCCGGGCGTCGTTCCCGTATGCCAGCGACGGCATGGCCGATGTATACGGCGTGACGCCGGAGGCCGTGATGCGCGACGCCAGCCACGTCTTCGAAGTGATCCACCCGGATGATGTCGAGCGGGTGGCCGCCAGTATCGAGGCCTCCATGCGCTGCCTGGAATCGTGGCGCCAGCGCTATCGAGTGCGCCACCCCGAGCGCGGCGAGATCTGGGTGGAGGGGCACGCCAGTCCCGAGGCACTGGAGGATGGCAGTGTGCTCTGGTTCGGGGTGATCCTGGACATCACCGAACGCGTGCAAGCCGAAGAGGTCCTGCATCTGCGCGAGCGCGAGCTGGCCGAGGCCCAGCGCATCGCGCATATCGGCAACTGGGTGTCGGATTTTGTCCGCAACGAGGTTCGCTGGTCAGACGAGGTCTTCCGGATTTTCGGGATGTCCCGCGGTGAATGGGGCGGGACGCACGAGGCCTTTATGCATGCGGTGCATCCGGACGATCGCGAACGGGTCCAGGCCGAGGTGGATGCCTCGCTGGGAGGAGGCGGGGCGTTCGATACCGTGCACCGCGTGCTGCGCCCGGACGGTCAGGAGCAAGTGGTGCACGAACGTGGCTATGTGGAGTTCGATGCCGCTGGCCGGGCCCTGCGGATGATCGGCACGGTCCAGGACATCACCGAACGCCATCATCTGGAGCAGGAGCAGCGTCTGCTGGCGGCGACCTTCGACAGCAGTCAGGCCATCTTCATCACCGATGTCGAGGGTACGATCCAGCGCGTCAATGCGACCTTTACCGAGCTCACGGGATTCACCGAGGAAGACGCGGTGGGCCAGAATCCGCGCATCATGAATTCGGGCCGTCAGGACCGCGGCTTTTATGAGGAGATGTTCCAGTCCGTGCGTGCAAACGGCCACTGGTCCGGCGAGGTGTGGAACCGACGCAAGGATGGCCGGATCTTCCCCCTGCACGAGATCGTGACCGCGATCCGGGATGCCAGCGGTGGGATCGAGTACTACATCGCCATGTTCCACGACATCTCGCGGCAGAAGGAGCTGGAGGCTGCGCTGGAATATCAGGCCTTCTACGACACGCTGACCGATGCCGCCAATCGGGGCCATTTCGAGGCATTGCTGGAGCAGGAGGCCCGGCGGGCGGAGCGCTATGCGGACCCCTGTTCGCTGGTGATGCTGGACCTGGACCACTTCAAGCGGATCAACGACACCCATGGCCACGACATCGGCGACGAGGTCCTGCGCCGGGTGGTGGCGACGGCCGGCGAACGCTTGCGCCAGTCCGATGTGCTGGGTCGTTGGGGCGGCGAGGAATTCATGGTCATGCTGCCCAGTACCCGGGCCGAAGATGCCTGCCGCCTGGCCGAGGATCTGCGCCGGCAGGTGGCCGCGCTGGATCTGCCCCGGGTCGGGCGGGTGACCATCAGTCTGGGGGTGGCCGAGTGTCGTCGTGGCGAGGCGATCAAGGACTGGATCAAGCGCGCGGACGATGCGATGTACCGGGCCAAGCGCTCGGGGCGCAATCGGGTCGTATGGCAGGATTGACGGCCACGGCCAACCGGCTGAGGGAGACTTGATGGATCCTGCGGAGCAGGCAGGCGCGGGCTTGTTCCACCGGGCCGCCGTGGGGTTGGTGTTTCTGGAGGCCAGCGGTCGCATCCATGCGGCCAATGCGCGCCTGGCGGAATGGCTGGGCTGCGCGGCGGACGACCTCCATGGTGTATGGCTGGCCGATTGTGTGCCGCCGGGGCAGCACAAGGCGTTGACGGACGCCCTCGCGCGCTCCGGTTCGGCCGAAGTGACCCTGGAGCTTTCGTTCAGGGCGCCGCACGTGGAGGACGCGCCGGCGGTTGCCTGCACGCTGGTGCTGGCGCCCGACCCGGACGGGCGGCTTGCCACCATCCAGCGCCGGGCGCCGGGCGACTCGGCCGCCCAGGTCTACGAACAGACCTTTACCGCCAATGCCACCCCGAAGCTGCTGATCAACCCGGAGGATGGCGGGATCGTCGATGCCAACCCGGCCGCGGTGGCGTTCTACGGCTATTCGGCCGAGACGCTGAAGGCGATGCACATCCAGGATATCAACACGCTCTCGGCGGACGCGGTGCGCACCGAGATGGAGCGGGCGGCCCGCGAGGAACGCCGCTTCTTCCGCTTCCGCCACCGCATTTGCGGGGGCGAGATTCGTGATGTCGAGGTGTACTCCGGCCCGGTGGTGCTGGACGGGCACCGATACCTCTACTCGATCATTCACGACGTGTCGGAGACCCGGCGCTACGAACACGAGCTGGAGTTCTACGGCGTGGCCTTCGGTCGCCTCCCGGTGGGGGTCTACCGCAACACGCCGGGGCCGGAGGGCCGCTTTGTACGTCTCAATCCGGCCATGGTGGAGCTGTTCGAGGCCGCCAACGAGATCGAACTGCGCTCGACGCCGGTCCGCGAGCTCTACCGCGATCCGCTCGAGCGCGAGGCGTTCAGTCGCGATCTCGAGGCTTATGGGCGGGTGGTCGGTCGCGAAGTGGATCTGAGGACCCTGCGGGGACGGCCCTTCCGTGCACGGATCACCGCCTACCGGACCGAGGATGCGGATGGCCGGTTCGTGTTCGACGGGGTGATCGAGGATGTCACCGAGCTGCGGGCGGCCGAGGCCTTCCAGACGCGCCTGTTGGGCAGCCTGGCCGAAGGGGTGTTTGGGCTGGATCGCTATGGCCGCTATACCTTCCTGAACCCGGCGGCCTGCCGTCTGCTTGGTTTCGAGAGCGAAGACGATGCCCTCGGGCGGGACGCGCATTCGACCAACCATCACACCCTGGTGGACGGGACGCCCTATCCGCCCGAGGCCTGTCCGATCTACCGCGTCCTCGAGACCGGCAAACCGCTGGAATCCTGGGACGATCACTTCGCGCGGGCCGACGGGACCCTGTTTCCGGTGAGCGTCTTTACCGCACCCACGTTCGACGTATCCGGGCGGGTCGACGGCGCCGTGGTCTCGTTCCAGGACCAGACCGCCCGGCGCAAACGCGAGGCCCCCCTGCTCAAGGCAACCAGCCACCTGCCCGGGGCGATCTACCAATACCGCCTGTATCCGGACGGGCGTTATGCCTTCCCGTTCGTCAGCGAAGGCGTCCAGCGGGTGTACGGGCTGTCTCCGGACATGGTCCAGGAGGACGCCGCCGCCGCCTTCGCCCGGGTCAACCCCGAGGATCTTCCGCGGATCCAGGCCAGCATCGAGGAGTCGGCGCGCACGCTGGGGCCCTGGCAGGTGCGTTACCGCGTCCGTCATCCGATACGTGGGACGCTCTGGGTCGAGGGCCGTGCGACGCCGGAAGCACCGCGCCGGGATGGCAGTATCGTCTGGCACGGGGTGATGATCGACATTACCGAGCAGGTGGCGATGGAGGAGGCCCTGCGCGAGCGTGGCGAGGAACTGGCCGCGGCGCAGCGCATCGCGCACGTGGGGAGCTGGGTCTGGACGATCCAGGAGGATCGCACGCGCTGGTCGGACGAGGTCTATCGTATCTTCGGCCTGCGGCGGGAGGATCGGGAGGCGAACTATGCGGGCTTCCTGAAGGCTGTGCACCCGGAGGACCGGGACCGCGTGGCCACCACGGTGGAGTCGGCGCTGGCGACCGGGGATTACGACATTCATTTCCGCGTCCTGCGGCCCGATGGCTGTGAGCGCGTGGTCCACACGCGCGGCGCGGTCGAGCGCGATACCGGGGGCAAGCCCCGGCGCCTGATCGGGACGGTACAGGACGTGACTGCTCGCCGCGCACTGGAGGAAAATCTGCGCCGTCTGGTCGGGATCCTGGAGCACACCCCCGATGTGGTCGGCATGCACGGGCCGGACGGCAGCATGCTGTTCCTGAATGCGGGTGGGCGTGCATTGTTCGGGCTGCCACCGGCCTCCGGAGAGCCGTGGGACCCCGAGACCGGCTGGGACACACGGGGCCTGCCGGTCGAGGTGGAGTCCCTGGAGGGCGCGATCCGGCGGTTTCATCCGCCCTGGGCCGCGGACGATATCCTGCAGGAGGCGGGCCCGGTCGCAATGCGCGAGGGCATCTGGCAGGGCGAGACCGCCGTACTGGATGGCGAAGGCCGCGAGGTGCCGGTGTCCCAGGTGATCATCGTTCGTCGTGATGATCACGGTCAGGTGCGGCAGATCTCGACCATCCTGCGCGACATCTCGCAACGCAAGGCCGTGGAGGATGCCCTGCGCGAGAGCGAGGCGCGTTTCCGGCAACTGGCCGGCTCCGTGAACGAGGTCTTCTGGCTGCAGGACGAGCATTCGATCCTGTACGTCAATCCGGCCTACGAGCGGGTCTGGGGATACAGCCGCGAGCATCTGTACCGCGACTCGGCCGCGATGCTGGAGGCCGTGCACCCGGAGGACCGCGATCGAGTGGAGACGGTGTTTCTTGCCGGGGCTTTCGGCGACGGGACGGCCGACGAGACCTTCCGCATACGGCGCCCGGACGGCGAGCAGCGCTGGGTTCGCGTCTGCCGCTACCCGATTGCGGACACCGAGGGTCGGGTGACCCGGGTGGCCGGGACGGCGGTCGATATCACCGAGCTGAAGGCCACGCAGCAGGAGCTGGAACGCAACCAGGCGGAACTCGAGCGTCAGGCCTTCTATGATCGCCTGACCGGGGTTGCCAACCGGCGGTATTTCGAAAGCCTGCTGGACCGCGAAGTCCGGCGTGCCGAGCGGTATGGACAGGGGTTCGCGCTGGTGATGTTCGATCTCGATCACTTCAAGAAGGTCAACGACACCTATGGCCATGCCACCGGGGATGTGGTGTTGCAGGAGGTGACCCGGGTCGCGGGCGAGCGCCTGCGCAGGGTGGATGTACTCGGCCGCTGGGGCGGCGAGGAGTTCATGGTCCTGCTGCCGGGCGCCGCGGTGGAGGAAGGCGCCCGGGTGGCGGAGTTGGTCCGGGCGCGCGTGGCCGGGCATGCCTTTCCCCGGGTGGGCGAGGTGACCGTGAGCCTCGGCGTGGCGGCATTCCATTCCGGCGAGCCGCGCGGCGAGCTGCTGCGGCGCGTCGACGAGGCGCTCTACCGCGCCAAGCGCGAGGGCCGCAACCGGGTGGCCCTGGCGCCGCCGCCCGCCGCATGACCGGGCGCACCGAGGGGAATCCGGGTGGCGCATAGTGGCCGGCGTGGCCTGAACCGGGTGCTGCATGCCTTCGGGTATTCCTGGCGCGGACTGCGCGAGGCCTATCAGCACGAGTCGGCGTTTCGTCAGGAACTGGCGTTGCTCGCGGTATTGCTGCCGCTGGCGATCTGGTTGGGCGAGAGCGGGGTGGAGCGGGCGCTGCTGGTGGGCAGTGTGCTGTTGATCCTGGTGGTGGAACTGCTGAACTCGGCAGTGGAGGCGGCGATCGATCGGTTCGGCGACGAGCGCCATCCACTGTCGGCCCGCGCCAAGGACATGGCCTCGGCGGCGGTGCTGGTCAGCTTCCTGCTGGCGGCGCTGGTCTGGGGGCTGATCCTGCTCTGACCGCGGTGGGACATCCGTGCCTTCTCCATTCCGTCATCGCGGCCGTAGCGCCGGGATCTCCGGCGTTGGGGGCTGTCGCGGCGTGGGAGATCCCGGATAACCGCTAGGCGGTTTCCGGGATGACGGCATAGGGTGGGCGGTGCCTGGGGTGACGGCAATGGGGCGGGTGGTGTCCCGGGCGACGAACTATAGGGCCATCGGCGACCGGTATGGCGGGGGAGGAATCCCGGCGACGATGTCCAGGCTCCCGCCCGTGGGGCATGCGGGTCCGTCAGGAGCCGTTGTGTGCCATGCAGTCGGTGAAGCCGTCGGCCATGCCCTGCATCAAGTGGAACCAGGCATCGGGGCCGGGTTCCAGCTCCGCGCCGATCGGATCGAGCATGCCGAGCCGGGTGCCGGTGCCCTCGGCCACGGTTTCCGCCAACGCCGGGCGGAACTGCGGCTCGGTGAACAGGCAGGCGACATCGCCCTGTGCCAGGCGCGTGCGCAGTTCGGACAGCCGGCGGGCCCCGGGCATGCGCGAGGGGTCGATGCTGATGGAGCCGGCCGCGTTCAGGCCGTAGTGCTGCTCGAAGTACTGGTAGGCGTCGTGAAACACCATGAAGCGCTGGTCGCGTACCGGGGCCAGTTGCTCGGCGATCCTGGCGTCCAGCTCGTCGATGCGCTGGAGCAGGCCGTCCCGGTTGTCCCGGATCGTTGCGGCCTGTTCCGGATCGAGTTCCGCGAGGCGCTCGGCGAGTTGTTCGACGATGGCCCGTGCGACGGCCGGCGACAGCCACAGGTGGCTGTCGTAATCGCCATGTGCATGCCCGTGCCCGTCGTCATGCGCGGCGTGTCCATGATCATCCGAGCCGTGAGCAGCGTGGTCGTTCGCGTCATGGTCGTGTGCGTGGTCCGGGTGTCCGTTGTGATCGTCGTGGGCATGATGGTCATGTCCATGATCGCCGTGATCGTCATGCCCATGGCCGCCATCGTCGCCGTGGTCATGATGGCCTTCCCATACGCCCCCGGTGCGGCCCTCCAGAAGGTCGAGATCGAGGTCGTGCATCAGGCTGATGACCGTCGCGCGGTCGGCGATCCCGTGCAGCGAGCGCTCCAGAAAGCCCTCGAGCTCCGGACCGACCCAGACCACCAGGTCGGCCTGCTGCAGGCGCCGTGCCTCGGAGGGACGCATGGAATAGCCGTGGGGCGAGGCGCTGGCCGGCACCAGCAGTTCCACCTCGTGGGTGTCGCCGGCCAGCGCGGCAACCAGACTGTGAATCGGTAGAATCGATGCGACGATGCGCGGGTTGTCGGCTTGAGCGGGCACGGCCACCGTCACCAGCAACGCCAGGGCCAGCAGCAGGGCGGGGAAGGTCGTCGGGCGGCGGGTAGCGGATCGCATGCGAGCATTCTCCATCGGATTCAATAACGTTATAGTATACCAGTATGAATCGCGAAACCCCTTCCCCGCACGCGCAGCCGGTGACGGACGCCTCGCCGTTGCTGGCCGCCCGCGACGTCTCGCTGGAACGCGGCGGGCGGGTAATCCTGGATCATGTCTCGGTCCAGGTGCGTCCGGCCGAGGTGACCGTGGTGATCGGCCCCAATGGCGCGGGCAAGACCTCCCTGTTGCGGGTTCTGCTGGGGCTTTGGAAGCCGGGGCAGGGCAAGGTGGAGCGGCGCCGCGGCCTGCGCATCGGCTACATGCCGCAACGCCTGCAGATCGAGCCGGTGCTGCCGTTGTCGGTGCGGCGTTTCCTGACGCTGCGCCAGCGGGCCCCGGAGGCCGCACTGCGCGAGCGCCTGGAGCGGGTCGGGGTGCCGCATCTGCTGCACAAGCCGGTGCAGTCGCTCTCCGGTGGCGAGATGCAGCGGGTGCTGCTGGCGCGCGCCCTGCTCAATCGCCCCAACCTGTTGGTGCTGGACGAGCCGGCGCAGGGCGTGGATATCGTCGGCCAGGGCGAGGTGTTCAAACTGATCGATGACATCCGCCACGAGACCGGCTGCGGGGTGCTGATGGTGTCGCACGATCTGCATCTGGTGATGGCCGGGGCTGACGCGGTGATCTGCCTGAACCAGCATGTCTGCTGCACGGGCCGGCCGGAGGAGGTATCGCGGCATCCGGAGTACCAGCGCCTGTTCCCGGAGACGGACATGCAGGGGATCGGCGTCTACCGGCACGATCACGACCACGTGCACGATGTGGCCGGGGATGTGCACGAACATCACGCCGGCTGCGGCCATGCCCACCGGCCCGGCCCCGGGGGCGGTTCCCGATGATGGATGGCCTGCTCGACGATTTCCTGATTCGTGCCCTCCTGGCGGGGCTGATGGTGGCCGCCGTCGCGGGTCCGCTGGGGGCCTTTGTGGTCTGGCGGCGCATGGCCTATTTCGGCGATACCGTGTCCCATTCGGCGCTGCTGGGCGTCGCCCTGGGGGTGCTCCTGGGGCTGAACCTGAACCTGATGGTCACGATCGTGTGCGTGGCCATCGCCATCCTGCTGGTTTTGCTGCAACGGCGTCAGGAACTGGCCTCGGACACCCTGCTCGGGATCCTCGCGCACAGTTCGCTGTCGCTGGGGATCGTCGCCGTCACCTTTATCGAGGGGTTGCGGGTGGATCTGATGGCCTACCTGTTCGGTGACATCCTCGCGGTGGGCACCAACGACCTGATGTCCATCGCGATCGGCGGTGGGGTGGCGCTGCTGCTGCTGATCCTGCTGTGGCGTCCGTTGCTGGCGCTGACCGTGCACGAGGAATTAGCCCAGGTGGAGGGCGTGCCGGTACTTCTGGTGCGGCTGGGCCTGATGCTGCTGATCGCGCTGGTGATCGCAGCGGCGATGCAGGTGGTCGGCGTGCTGCTGATTACCGCGCTGATGATCATCCCGGCGGCCAGTGCGCGGCGCTTCGCCAATACCCCCGAACAGATGGCGATCCTCGCCGCGGTCATCGGCATGCTCGCGGTAGGGGCCGGGCTGTGGGGTTCCTTCCAGTACGACACCCCCACGGGCCCGACCATCGTGGTCGCCGCGATGCTGGGCTTCATCCTGGTCCACCTGTTGCCGGCGCGCCTGATCCCGCACTTCGGCGGGCGCTGAAGTCCTTCTTCGTGCCTTCGTGCCTTCGTGCGCTTCGTGGTGGACAAAAGGGGCGCGGGGGTAGCTGTCAGGGCTGGCGGCGTTCGAGGCGTTCGAACGTGAAGGGGCAGGTGTGGCGGTCGTCGGCTTCGTGGCGCTCGGACCAGACGATGTCCCAGTCCGCGGGGTCGATGGCGGGAAACCAGGTGTCCCCGGCATGGCACTTGTGCACCCGGGTCAGGTGCAGAACGTCGGCCCGTGGCAGGGCCTCCTCGAACAGACCGGCGCCGCCGATCACGAAGGCCGGACCCGCCTCGATGGTGGCCAGCGCCGCGTCGAGATCGCGGTAGACCTCGACGCCATCCGTTTGCCAGTCCGCCTGGCGCGTCAGCACCAGGTTGCGGCGATTCGGCAGCGGCCGTCCGATGGACTCGAAGGTGCGCCGACCCATGATCATCGGGTGGCCGGCGGTCATCCGCTTGAAGTGCTGCAGGTCCTTCGGCAGGTGCCAGGGCAGGTCGTTGTCGCGTCCGATCACGTGATCCGGATCGAGCGCGACCATCAGGTGAATCTCGGGTTGGGGCATGCGGACTCCGGAAACGCTCAAACGGCGATGGGGGCCTTGATCGGGGGGTGGGACTGGTAGTCGCGCACCTCGATGTCGTCGAAGGTGAAGGCGAACAGGTCGGTGACGTCCGGGTTCAGGTGCAGGGTTGGCAACGGCAGCGGCTCCCGCCCGAGCAGTTCTTCGACCTGCTCCTGGTGGTTGCGGTAGAGGTGGGCGTCGCCGAAGGTATGGACGAACTCGCCGGGCTTCAGGCCCACCACCTGCGCGAGCATGTGGGTCAGCAGGGCGTAGCTGGCGATGTTGAACGGCACGCCGAGAAAGACATCCGCGCTGCGCTGGTAGAGCTGGCAGGACAGGCGATTGTCGGCCACGTAGAACTGGAACAGGGTGTGGCAGGGCGCCAGGGCCATGCGCCCGGCCTCCGCGTTGGCCTGTGGCGAGATGGATTCATCCGGCAGGTCGGCCACGTTCCAGGCACTGATGATGTGGCGCCGGGAGTGGGGGCGGTTCCTCAGGTTGTCGATCAGTTCGGCAAGCTGGTCGTGGCCGGCCCAGTTGCGCCACTGCGCGCCGTAGACGGGACCCAGGTCGCCGGCCTCGGTGGCCCACTCGTCCCAGATGCGGACCTTGTGCTCGCGCAGGTAGTCGACATTGGTGTCACCGGCGATGAACCACAGCAGTTCGTGGATTACCGAGCGCAGGTGGGTGCGTTTGGTGGTGACCAGCGGGAAGCCGTCGGCCAGGTCGAAGCGCATCTGGTAGCCGAATACCGAGCGCGTGCCGGTACCGGTGCGGTCCGGGCGGTCCGTGCCGTGGTCGCGGATGTGCCGCACCAGGTCCAGGTATTGCTGCATCTCAGGCGGTCTCCGGGGTCGGGCGGGGTGCGGGCAGCGGATTGCGCCGCGACCAGACGATCAGGGCAACGCCGAACAGGATCACCGGCAGGGTCAGGACCTGCCCCATGGTGAGCCAGTCGAAGGCGAGGTAGCCGAGATGGGCGTCGGGCACGCGGACGAACTCGACCGCGAAGCGGAAGCTGCCGTAAAGCGTCAGGAACAACCCGGAGATCAGTCCGGTACGCCGCGGCTGGCGCGAGACGACCCACAACACCACGAACAGCACGAGCCCCTCGAGGAAGGCCTGGTACAGCTGCGACGGATGACGGGGGATGTAGTCCGCGGCCGGGAAGACCATGGCCCAGGGCAGGTCGGTGGGTTTGCCCCACAGCTCGCCGTTGATCCAGTTGCCGATGCGCCCGGCCCCGAGGCCGATCGGGATCAGCGGGGCGATAAAGTCCGTCAGACGGAAGAACGGCTGGCCGATCTTGCGGGCGTATAGCCAGCAGGTGACCAGCACGCCGGCCAGCCCGCCGTGGAAGGCCATGCCGCCCTCCCAGATGCGGAACAGGCTCAGCGGGTCGGCCAGCGTCGTGTCGAGATTGTAGAACAGTGCATAGCCGAGCCGCCCGCCGACGACGACCCCGAGTACGCCCCAGAACAGCAGGTCACCGACCTGCCAGGGGTGCAGGGGGTCCCAGTTGCGACTGCGTGTGCGCCATACGCCCAGCGCCCAGAAGGCGACAAATCCGACCAGGTATGTCAGGCCGTACCAGTACAGGGTCAGTGGGCCGATGGACAGGGCAACGGGGTCGATAAACGGGTGTGTGGGCATGGGCGCTTGCGGATGAAAAACCGGCTGCACATGCTACTCGCCCGGGCCCCGGCATGCACCTGCATGCGGGCGGCCGGATCCATTTTTCCAGGAGGCCGCGCGATGAATCGACTGGCCGGGGCCAGCAGCCCGTATCTGCTGCAGCACGCCGACAATCCCGTGGACTGGTACCCCTGGGGCGAGGAGGCGCTGGAGCGCGCACGCCGCGAGGACAAGCCGATCCTGCTCTCGATTGGCTACTCTGCCTGCCACTGGTGCCACGTGATGGCCCATGAGTCCTTCGAGGACCCGGACACCGCCGCGGTGATGAACGAACGCTTCGTCAACATCAAGGTGGACCGCGAGGAGCGCCCGGACCTCGACCGCATCTACCAGAACGCGCACATGCTGCTGTCGCAGCGCCCCGGTGGCTGGCCGCTGACCGTCTTCCTGACCCCGGACCAGGTGCCGTTCTTCGCCGGGACCTACTTCCCGGACACCCCGCGCCACGGCCTGCCATCGTTCGTGGACCTGATGAGCCGGGTGTCCGATTTCCTCGCCGAGCACCCCGAGGAGATCCAGCGCCAGAACGACTCGTTGCAGCAGGCACTGGGGCGGATCTACAGCCCGGCCGGTGGCGCGATCCCGGCCCTCAGTGTCATCGACAAGGGGCGCGCCGAACTGGCGAAGACCTTCGACGAGCAGTTCGGCGGTTTTGGGGACGCCCCCAAGTTCCCGCACCCAGCCTCGCTCGAGTGGCTGGCCTGGCACTCGGCGCGCCATGGCGATGCCGAGGCGGAGCGCATGCTGGCCCGTACCCTGGGTGCGATGGCCGCCGGCGGGATTTTCGATCAGGTGGGCGGTGGCTTTTGCCGCTACTCGGTGGATGCCCGCTGGATGATCCCGCACTTCGAGAAGATGCTCTACGACAACGGGCCGTTGCTGGGGCTGTACGCTGAGCGCGCCGCGCACGGCGACGAACGCGCGCGGCGGGTGGTGGAGCCGACGGTCGCCTGGCTGGAGCGCGAGATGCGGGATCCCTCCGGGGCCTTTTATTCGAGCCTGGACGCGGACTCCGAGGGCGAGGAAGGACGCTTCTATGTCTGGGACCCGGAGACGGTCCAGGCGCTCCTGACGGAGGACGAGTGGGCCGTCGCCAGCCGGGTCTGGGGGCTCAACGGTCCGGTCAATTTCGAGGGGCGCTGGCATCTGCACGAAGTGGCGCCAGCGGCGACCGTCGCGGATGCGCTGGGGATCGACGAGGCGGAGGCGAACACGCGTCTGGACGGTGCCCGCGAACGACTGCTCGCGGCACGCGAGGACCGGGTGCGGCCGCATCGCGACGAGAAGATCCTGGGCGCCTGGAATGCCCTGATGATCTCGGGCCTGGCGCGTGCCACGCGCGCCCTGGAGCGCCCGGAATGGTTGCGCCTGGCACGCGAGGCGATGACCGCCGTGCGCGAGCGTCTGTGGCGCGACGGCCGGTTGTACGCCAGCGTGCGCGAGGGGGCGACCGGCGCGATGCCGCGCGCCTACCTGGACGATCACGCCCTGTTGCTGGAGGCCACGCTGGCGCTGCTGGAGGCCGAGTGGGACAGCGACCTGCTGGCCTGGGCCACCACGCTGGCCGACACCCTGCTGGAGGAATTCGAGGATCGCGAACAGGGCGGTTTCTTCTTCACCGCCCGGGATCACGAGGCACTGATCCAGCGCCCGAAGGTCTATGCCGACGATGCCATGGCAGCCGGCAACGGGACCGCCGCTCAGGTATTGCAGAAACTCGGGTTCCTGCTGTCCGAACCCCGCTACCTGGAGGCGGCCGAGCGCACGCTGGCGAACGCCGGCCCGATGGTCGAGCAGGCGCCACTGGGCCACATGAGCCTGCTGACCGCGCTGGACATCCATTACCAGGCGCCGGCCCTGGTCGTGCTGCGGGGGCCGGCCGACGAACTTCCCGCGTGGCAGCAGCGACTGCGGGCGCAGGATGCTCCGGTGTGGGCCTTCGCGATTCCCGCGCAGGCCGGCGATCTGCCCGCCGCGCTCGCGGAGAAAGCCGCCCCGGAGACGGGCGTGCGGGCCTATGTCTGTCGTGGGTTGCAGTGCGCGGCTCCGGTGACCAATCCCGTTGCGCTGGAACGCGCGCTCGACGAGGGTTGAATCGCCCGGACTCGCACCCACGGTAGAATGAGGGCTCCTGCGGGAATTGACCGATTCATTGCAAAAGGGAATGTTCGAATGAGCGAGAAAAAGCTGATGGATTTCGTCGCCGAGGCGCGGAAGAACGTGAAGGAGATCGCCCCGGCGGATCTTGCCGAGAAGATGGAGAACGGCGAGGACTGGCTGGTGGTGGATGTGCGCGAGCCCTACGAGTTCGAAAAGATGCACGCGCCGAATTCCATCCTCGTCCCGCGCGGCCTGCTGGAGGGCGCCGCCGATCCCAACACCCCGCACCGCATTGATGCGCTGGTGAACGCGCGCGAGAAGCCGGTGGCCGTGATGTGCGCAACCGGCGGCCGTGCCGCGATGTCCGTGCAGCGACTGCAGGACATGGGGTTCACCAACGTGGTGAACATCGCCGGTGGTATCAAGAGCTGGGAAGGCGAGGACCTGCCGGTGGAATCCGGCGCCTACACGGGCCCGCTGCCGTAGCAGGGGCTGGCGGGGCGGGGGCAGGGGCCTCCGCCCCGAACGGTGCCGTATTCGGGCACGGTTCCGGCGGCGGGTTCATCCGACCGTCATCGTTCCTACACGGGGCGGTCAACCACGCGGCGTAGTCTCCGGGACAGTTCAACCGGAGGTCGCCAGCATGAGCGAACCGCAGCTGTCCCCAGCTACACCGATCGCGGCGAACGAAGCCGCCTACCGCGTCCACCTCGCGTCCAGCCCGTCGGACCTCGAGGCGGCCCAGCGCCTGCGCCATGAGGTCTTCGCCGGCGAGATGGGGGCTGCGCTTCCGGATACTGGATCCGGTCTGGACCGGGATCCCCTGGACCCCTTCTGTCATCACCTGCTGGTGCGCGAACGGCGCTCCGGTACGGTGGTTGCCTGCACGCGCATCCTGACCGAGGAGAGCGCCAGCACGGCCGGTGGTTTCTACTCGCTGTCCGAATTCGAACTGGGTCCTTTGATGAATCTCCCGGGGAAGACCCTGGAGATCGGCCGCACCTGCGTGCGCGCGGATCATCGTCAGGGGGGCGCAATCAACGCGCTGTGGACCGGCCTGGCGCGGTTCATGAACGCCCATCGCTACGACTACCTGATGGGCTGTGCGAGCCTGCCATTGAGCGAGCAGACGCCGGCCCAACTGGCCTGGCTACGCCTGTTCCATCGAGCGCCATCACGTCTGCGGGTGACGCCGCGCCGGCCGCTGCCCAATTCCCTGACCATCTGCCATGGCACGCCCAGCCGTACCGGGCTGCCGCCGTTGCTGAAAGCCTACCTTCGCCTGGGTGCCCGGGTCTGTGGCGAGGCCTGTTTCGATCCCGACTTCAACGTGGCCGACGTGCTTGTCCTGCTGGATGTGCGCGCCATGCCGGACCGTTACCATCGGCACTTCATGGGCGCTATGACGCCCGCAAGCCGAGGAACGGGGCATGACCGGAACACTGCGGGCACTGGGTAGGCTGATGCGCATCGTGCTGCACATGCTGGCGGGGGTCTGGCTGACCTGGTGGATGGTCCGCCGGGGGGCCGACTTCGCGGAACGCAGCCGCATCCGCCGCGCCTGGTACGACCGCGCGCTGTGGATCGTGGGTGTGCGGCTCCGGATCCATGGTGAGGAACCCCGGCGTACGTCACTGGTGGTGGCCAACCATGTCTCCTGGCTGGATATCCCGCTGATCGGCGCCGCGATGGACACCTGTTTCCTCTCTAAGGCGGAGATCGCACGTTGGCCGATCATCGGCTGGCTCGGCCGTCAGCATGACACCCGCTTCATCGAACGCGGGGCCAATCAGGCGTCGGCCCACTTCGAGGCGATGCAGGCCGGGCTCGACGAGGGCCTGCAGTTCGTGGTGTTCCCGGAAGGCACGACCAGCCGCGGCGAGTTCGTGCGCCGGTTTCATCCGCGACTGTTTGCGGCCGTGGCCGGCACCCAGCATCCGGTGCAGCCGGTGGCGCTGGCCTACGAAGGCATGCCGAACGGCCCGGTGCCGGTGTCCTACGCGGAAGACGATCGCCTGATCGCGAACGTCTGGAAGCTGTTGTGTCGACGCGAGACGCAGGTGGACCTGCATCTTCTGGCCCCGCGGGAATCCGCCAACCAGGATCGGCGCAGTCTGGCCGACGGCGCCCGCAGCGCCATTGTCGATGTGCTCGGCCTGCCGGTCGATCCGCCTTCGGGGCGGGGAACCGCCCGCGCCTCGTAGCGGCGGGCGGGGAGGAGGTTCACCATGTCGTCGCCGCTACACACGGAATCCCGTCGCCCCTCCCGCACATGTCTGAACCTTGCCCTGGTGACCGAGACCTGGCCACCGGAGGTCAATGGTGTGGCCCATACCCTCGCGCGCCTGGTTGAGGGGATGCGTAGCCGCGGCCATCGCGTGCAGGTGCTCCGTCCGTGTCAGCCGGGCGAATCGAAGGCCGTCGTCGTGGACCCGCTGGAGACGGATGGTTTAATGGAGGAGCGGCCACTGCCGGGGTTGCCGCTTCCGGGCTACAGCGGTTTGCGCATGGGATTGCCGGCTCGCCGGCGCTTGACGGCGCTGTGGACCGAACACCGGCCCGATGCTGTGTATGTCGCGACCGAAGGGCCGCTTGGCCACTCGGCCCTGCGCGCGGCACGGCGCCTCGGGATCCCCGTCGCATCGGGGTTCCACACCCATTTCGATGGCTATGCCCGCTACTACGGCGTGGGTTGGCTGACGCCTCTGGTGCGGGCCGTCCTGCGCCGTTTCCACAATCGCTGCGACGTAACCCTGGCCCCCACGCAGGCACTGGCCACAAGCCTTGCAGGCCATGGCTTCGAGCGCGTGCGGGTGATGGCGCGCGGCGTGGATACCCGGCACTTCACGCCGGCACGGCGATCCTCGCGCCTGCGCCGGCAATGGGGGCCCGGGCCGGTGGTCCTGTACGTCGGCCGCCTGGCGCCAGAGAAGAATCTGGGTCTGGTGGTGGAGGCCTTTCGTGTGTTGCAGGAGCGCGTGCCCGAGGCCCGCCTGGTACTGGTAGGCGACGGACCCTCCCGTGTCGCGCTTGAGCGGGCACACCCGGACCTGATCTTTACCGGGCAGCAGGTGGGGCAGGCCCTGGCCCAGCACTACGCCAGCGCCGACCTGTTCCTGTTCCCATCCACCTCCGAGACCTTCGGCAACGTGGTGATCGAGGCCATGGCCAGCGGGCTCCCGGTGCTGGCCTTCGATACCGCGGCGGCTCACGAGCACGTGATCAGCGGCGTGAGCGGCGCCCGGGTGCGCTTTGCCGGAGACGTCACCGTGGATGCGGCCGCTTTCCTCACGGTCGCTGCGGAACTCGCACAGGCCCGGGAGGGATGGAGAGAGATGGGGCGCCACGCCCGGGTGTGCGCCCGGGGCCTTGATTGGGTCGAGGTGGTCGCCGAGTTCGAAACGGTTTGTCTGGAAATCCTGGGAGAGCCGCGTGATGCGAGTCCTGCAATGGATGGATGAACTGGAGCTGGCGATCTGCGAGCAGTTCAACCATTACAATCGGCGCCGCGCCGTCAGCGGGTTCTTCGGCTGGATTAGCCGCCTGGGCGATGGGGTCATCTGGTATGCGCTGATGCTTGCCCTGCCACTGATCCATGGGCCGCAGGCGGCCTGGGTTAGTCTGCAGATGGCGGCAGTGGGACTGGCCTCGCTGCCGCTCTACAAGTGGCTGAAGCGGCGCACCAGCCGGCGTCGTCCCTGCCATCGTGGTCGTCCGTTCGCGCGCACCGTGGATCCGCTGGACGAGTTCAGTTTCCCCTCCGGCCATACGATGCACGCGGTGGGGTTTACGGTGATCCTGGTGGCCTGGTTCCCGGTGTGGGCGTGGCTGGTCGTGCCGTTCGCGGTGCTGGTGGCCGCCTCGCGGCTGGTGCTGGCCCTGCACTACCCGAGTGATGTCGCCATGGGCGCCTTGATCGGCGCAACGGTGGCTGCCACCGTTCTTGGACTGGTCAGCCTGCTCTGACAGCCGAACCTGCGTCACCCACCTTGTCATCCCGGAAACCGCGTAGCGGTTATCCGGGATCTCGTTGAACGGCCCGGGGCGTTCCCGGAGATCCCGGCTCTCCGCTTCGCTGCGGCCGGGATGACGGGGAGAGGTTTGCTCCGGCCGGGGGGGCGGTGACAGCTTCGCTCCGGCCGGGATGACGAGGAGGGTTTCACTCCGGCCGGGATGGAGGGGCGTTCAGGCCTTTCCGGGGTGATGGCCCACGGAATGCCCCGCCGGCTGTGTCCGGGGGCAGGGCCCGGCGTCAGCCGCGCAGGGCGAGTGCTTCCTCGTTGTAGGCGGCGTCGATGGTGACGATGGTCTTTTCCACGAGGCGGAAGCCCTCGACCGGGGCGTCGTCGCCCATGTACTTCAGGCGGGTTGGGCCGATGGACTTGACCGCCTCGGCCCGTTCCATGGTGGCGTCCGGGCTGTCGGCACCGGCGCCGTCCATCAGGGCGACCAGGACCTCGGCCGCAATGGGGTTGCGGTGTTCGCCGCTGCGCGCCTTTTCCAGTGACGCGGCGGGGTCGCCGTCCAGGAACACGCCGTCCATGTGTTCGTCCAGATACTGCAGCAGTTGACTTAGCGTCATGGGGTAGGTCTCCCGTTGGGTCTCGAAGCGCCGTCATCGCCTGCGGGCGATGACGGCGGCCGGTAATGGTTCAGCCTTGCTGCGCGTAGGTGGCGCGGGCGGCGGACAGTGCCCGGCCAGGGGTGACCGCGCCCATGTCGGCCAGCACGGCCTCCAGCGCGGACAGGCACAGCAGCACGTTCTTCTCGTTGGCGCCATGGCCCATCAGGCCGATGCGCCAGACCTTGCCCGCGTACGGGCCGAGGCCCGCGCCGATCTCCAGGCCGTAGCGGTTCAGCAGTTCGGCACGTACTGCGGCCTCGTCGACGCCTTCCGGCACGTGGATGGTGTTCAGCTGCGGCAGGCGATGCTCGGCGTCCACCAGGAAGCTCAGGCCCATGGCCTCGATGCCGGCGCGCAGGGCAGCGTGATGACGATCGTGGCGCGACCAGCTGTTTTCCAGGCCTTCCTCGGCGAGGATCACCAGCGATTCGTGCAGGGCGTACAGGGCGTTGATCGGCGCGGTGTGGTGGTAGGCGCGCTTGCCGCCGCCGCCCCAGTAGCCCATGACCAGGTTGAGGTCGAGGAACCAGCTCTGCACCTTGTGGCTGCGGGCCTGGATGCGTTCCACCGCGCGTTCGCTGAAGCTGACCGGCGACAGGCCCGGGGTGCAGGAAAGACACTTCTGCGAGCCGGAGTAGATGGCATCCACGCCCCAGTCGTCGACGTACAGCGGGCTGCCGGCCAGGCCGGTGACCGAATCCACAATGCTCAGGCAGTCATGCTCGCGGGCCAGGCGGCACAGCGTCTCGACATCCGAGCGCGCCCCGGTGGAGGTCTCGGCGTGCACGAAGGCCAGGATTTTCGCGTCCGGGTTGCCCTTCAGCGCGTCCTCGACCTTCTCGGGGGAGACCGGGGCGCCCCAATCGTCCTCGACCAGGACGGCGGTACCGCCGCAGCGCTCGACGTTCTCCTTCATCCGGGTGCCGAACACGCCGTTGATGCAGACGATGACCTTGTCACCCGGCTCGACCAGGTTCACGAAGCAGGTCTCCATGCCGGCGGAACCGGGGGCAGAGACCGGCAGGGTCAGCGCGTTTTTGGTCTGGAAGGCGTACTGCAGCAGGCCTTTCATCTCTTCCATCATGCCGACGAACACCGGGTCCAGGTGCCCGATGATCGGGCGGCTCATCGCGGCGAGCACGCGCGGGTTCACGTCGGAGGGGCCGGGGCCCATCAGGGTGCGCTGCGGGGGGAGGAAGGATTTTGCCTGCATGGATGCGTCTACCGGATTGGAAAAGGGGGAATCTAGAGTGCCGCCGGGGCTTGGGCAAGCGCCCCTACGCACCGGCGGGAGTTGCGGGGCAGTGGCGTTCGAGCAGTGTGAGCCAGTGCTCGACGGGCGTATCGGTCCCGTACTGCAGGTGCGTCTGGCAGCCGATGTTGGCGGTCACGATGCGCGCGGGGCCGCTGGCTTCGAGGTTGTCCAGCTTGCGCTGGCGCAGACGGCCCGCCATTGCCGGCTGGAGGATGGAATAGGTTCCGGCCGAGCCGCAGCACAGATGCGGCTCGGCGACCGGCACCAGGTGGAAGCCGGCGGCCCGCAGTAGCGGTTCCACGCGGCCGGCCAGGCCCTGGCCGTGCTGCAGGGTGCAGGGCGCATGCCAGGCGACGGGCGGGTGATCTGCCGGCGCCCGGATGTCGAGGCTGCGGATGGTCTGGATATCGAATAGCTCAACCGGGTCGCGGACCTGCGCCGTGAAGTGGGCGGCGCGTGCGGCATACGTCGGGTCGTCGGCCAGGATGTGCGCGTAGTCGCGCAGCATCACGCCGCAGCCACTGGCGGTGCTGACGACGGCGTCCACCCCGTCCGCAAGAATCGACTCCCAGGCGTCGAGGTTGGCCCGGACCCGCTCGCGGGTGCGCTCTGCGAACGCCAGGTGGTGTTCCACCGCGCCGCAGCAGCGGGCCTCGCCGGCCTCGACCACCTCGATGCCAAGGCGCCCCAGCAGGCCCCGGAGTGCGGCGTTGATGCGGGCGTCGATCGCATCGTGCACGCAGCCGCCCAATAACAGGACGCGCCCGTGCGGAAAGCCCGCCAGTGTCGCTGGACCCATGCGGGTTGCGCCGGGTCGGGCACTGTGTCGCGCGGGCACGCGGCGTTTCAGGGCGGCGGGTAGCAGCGGACGGGCCAGGCGGCCCAGCCCCAGGGCCGCACGGAACGGCCAGCGCGCCGGCAGCACGCGCACCAGCAGGCTGCGCAGCAGCCGGTCGCGCCAGCCGCGCTGGAGATCTTCCTCGATCACCTCCCGGCCAAAGGCGACCAGGTGGTTGTAATCGACCCCGGAGGGGCAGGTGGTCATGCAGTTGAGACAGGTCAGGCAGCGGTCCAGGTGGGTGCGGGTGGTGGTATTGGCCTCGCCGCTCTCCAGGACCTGCTTGATCTGGTAGATGCGTCCGCGCGGGCCGTCCAGCTCGTCACCCTGTTCCTGATAGGTGGGACAAGTCGCGTTGCAGAAGCCACAGTGCACGCAGGCACGCAGGGCGTCTTCGGCGATGCGCGCCGCCGGATCATTCTCGAAGCGAGGGTGCAGGCGAGTTTCCATGGCCTCAGCTCGCCGGCACGGTGCGTGGATGAGGGGTGATCAGCGGGGCGAAGAACACGCCGTCAGGGTCCAGGGCGGCGCGGACCTCGCCCTCCAGGCGCGCATGGGCCGGGGCGCGGGGGTGCAGCCAGGCCGCCCCCGCCGGATCGCCGGACCACAGGCGGGCGTGTCCGCCCGCTTGCTCGGTGGCAGCGCGCACTGCGTCCGGGGTGGCCGTGGAGCGCAGCCAGCGCTCGCCGCCGCCCCAGTTGAGCAGCCATTCACCGGGCAGATCCAGCGGCGGGGTGGCGGGCGGCAGGCTCAGACGCCACAGGCGCTCGCCGCGGGCCATGGGTCGGGTGAGGAAGGGCAGGTGCCGATCGCGCAGTTGCGCCCAGAAGGCCGGGCCGTCGATGTCCGGTGCCGCGCCCAGGCGCTCGGCGGCCTCTTGCACGGCCTCCTGGCCACCGCCCAGGCGGATGTGGCCGATACCGTCAGCCCAGGCCAGGCCCGAGAACGGCAGGGCCGTACGGCCCCAGTCGCGCGCCTGCTCGATGAAGGCCGCGGCGGAGCTCTCCTGGCGCAGCCAGGCCTGGTAGGCGGGGGCGGGCAGCAGCTTGAAGCTGACCTCCAGCAGCAGGCCCAGGCTGCCGAGGCTGCCGGCCATCAGCCGCGAGACGTCGAAACCGGCGACGTTCTTCATCACTTCGCCGCCGAAGCGCAGGATCTCGCCGCGACCGTTGACGATGCGGGTGCCAAGCACGGCGTCGCGCAGGCTGGCGGTCCAGGGGCGGCGTGCACCGGACAGGCCCACGGCCACCATGCCGCCCACGGTGCTGGACGGTGTGGGCATGGCCGGTTCGAAGGGCAGCATCATGCCCACCTCTTCCAGCGCGGCCTGCAGTTCCATCACCGGCGTGCCGGCGCGCACGGTCACCACCAGCTCGCTGGGTGCGAGGTTGACGATGCCGTGATGGCCGCTGGCCTCCAGTGGCTGGACATCCGGTTCGAAGCCCGTGGGGAAGGCACGCGCGCGCTGACTGCCGCCTCCGGCGATCGCCAGGCGGTGCCCGGCGGCGACGGCCGTTCGGATGCGCTCGGCCAGCCCGGCGGACTGGTCGGTTCCAGTATCCATAGGTGTGCTCGCGAAGCTGGGGACTAGCCGGTCTCGAGGGTCAGACGCACGCGCTCCAGACGATGGCGTACCTCGCCGGCCAGGTCTTCGACACCGGGTTTGTCGACCAGACCCATGACCGCGACCGGGTCCATGAAGCCGACCGTGCAGGTGCCGTTCTCGTTGTCCTGCACCAGGACGTTGCAGGGCAGCAGCAGGCCGATGTTGGGATCGGCTTCGACGGCCTGGCGTGCAAGGTTCGGGTTGCAGGCGCCGAGGATGCGGTAGGGGCGATGCTCCAGATCCAGTTTCTTCTTGAAGGCCGCAGCGACGTCGATATCGCTGAGGATGCCGAAGCCCTCCTCGCCGAGGGCGGCCGTGGTCTGCGCGATCACGTCCTCGATGCCGCCCTTCACGATGACATTGAAGCCGTAGTTGGGTTGTTCCATTGCGGTGTACTCCGATTGCGGTTCGTGGTTACGCCGAAAGGGCGGGGGTGTCGGCGGAAGGGCCGCGCCCCGGCGGTTCCGCGCGTCGGCGCTGATTCCAGACTACCAGCAGTCCCAGCGCCAGGGCCGGAAGGTAGAACCAGTATGGGCTGGGGCGCTCGGTCGGCACCAGTACGCCGGTGATGGTCCAGCCACCCTCCAACCCTACTCGGCCGGCCGGGCTGCCGAAAGCGACCGTCTGGATCTGTGCTTTCTGGTCGTCCGGGTCGAAGCGCACGTCCAGCCCGGCGTCGGCCAGACGCTCGCGCGGGGCCAGGTCGGGGTCGCCCAGGGGGAACATCACCGTGCGGGTGATCTCGCGGCCCTCCAGATCGATGCCGGTGGCCTCCAGGCGCAGCGAGTGGCGGTCCGGGATGGTCTCGACGACCTCGAGCAGGGTCTCCGCCGGCTGGTGCTGATAGGGAGCCGCGATGCGGTCCATCAGCACGGTCGGGACCAGCAGCACGAAGGCGACTACCATCAACGCGGCGGACTCCCAGTAGTGGCTGCGGGTTAGGAACCAGCCCTGGGTGGCCGCGGTAAAGGCGAGGATGCCGGCCAGCGAGCCGAGGAAGACCAGTGCCAGCTGGAACACGTTGTCCACCCCGATCAACAGCAACTGGCTGTTAAAGATGAAGAAGAACGGCAACGCGATGGTGCGCAGGCTATAGGCGAAGGCCTGGATCCCGGTGCGAATCGGATCGGCCTTCGCGATTGCCGCGCCGGCAAAAGAGGCCAGGCCCACCGGTGGCGTCACGTCGGCCATGATGCCGAAGTAGAACACGAACAGGTGGGCCGCGATCAGCGGGATCAGGATGTCGTGCTGGGCCCCCAGATCGACGATGATCGGGGCCATCAGGGTCGCCACAATGATGTAGTTCGCGGTGGTCGGCAGGCCCAGGCCAAGGACCAGGCTGATCACCGCGGTCAGTATCAGCACCAGCAGCAGGTTGCCGCCGGACAGGGTATCGACCAGGTCGGTCAGCACCAGCCCGACGCCGGTCATCGCCACCGTGCCGACGATGATCCCGGCCGCGGCGGTGGCCAGGCCGATACCGATCATGTTGCGCGCGCCGGTCTCGAAGCCCTGGAACAGTTCCCAGACCCCGACCCACGCGGCTTGCAGGAGACGCCCCTGACGCCGGAACAGGGCGACCAGCGGGCGCTGGGTCAGCACGATGAAGATCATGAACGCCACCGCCCAGAACGCCGCCAGCCCCGGCGACAGGCGTTCGACCACCAGCGCCCAGACCAGGACCACCAGCGGCAGCAGGAAGTGCAGCCCGCTCAGGACCGTGGGGGCGACTCGCGGCAGCGGGCGTTCGGTATCCAGGGCCTCGGGGTCCGGCTCGCGCGCGACGATCCAGACCAGCACCAGGTAGGTCGCGAACAACAGGCCGGCGATGATCCAGGCCGCGGCGTCGCCGGCGACGGTCTTGATCCAGCCCAGTCCCCAGTACACCGCACCCGCCAGGATGATCAGGCTGGCCACGGTCAGGGCGAAGCTGATCAGGCGCCCGCGCCAGGTCGTCACGGTGGCGCGCTGGAGGCCCTCCATACCGTTCTTGCAGGCCTCCAGGTGGACGATGTAGATCAGCGCGATATAGGCGATCAGCGCCGGCAGGATGGCGTGCTTGAGCACCTCGACATAGGGGATGCCGACGTACTCGACCATCAGGAACGCGGCGGCGCCCATCACTGGCGGCATCAGCTGCCCGTTGACCGAACTGGCAACCTCCACGGCCCCGGCCTTGTGCGGGGCGAAACCGACCCGTTTCATCAGCGGAACAGTAAAGGTGCCGGTAGTGACCACGTTGGCGATCGACGACCCGGAGACCACGCCGGTCATCCCGGAGGCCAGTACCGCCGCCTTGGCCGGTCCGCCGCGCAGGTGCCCGAGCAGTGCGAAGGCGACGCGGATGAAGTAGTCGCCGGCCCCGGCGCGTTCCAGCAGTGCGCCAAACAGAACGAACAGGAACACGAAGCTGGTGGAGACCCCCAGCGCGATGCCGAACACCCCCTCGTTGGACAGCCATTGCTGGGCCATCGCGCGCGGGTAGCTGGCGCCGCGATGGGCGATCAGGTCCGGCATTAGCGGCCCGGCGAAGGTATAGAACAGGAAGATCGCGGCGATGATGGTCAGCGCCGGGCCGAGCACCCGGCGGGTGGCCTCCAGCAGCAGGATCAGACCGATCCCGGCCATGATTAGGTCCAGTTCGGTGGGGGCGCCGGGGCGCGCCGCCAGGGCCTCGTGGAACAGGTAGAGGTACAGGGCGCTGAAGGCCGCAACCGCGGCGAACACCCAGTCGCCCAGCGGCACGCGATGGACGGGGTCGTTCCCGCGCAGCAGTGGCCAGGCCACGGCGACCAGGGCGATGCCGACCGCAAGGTAGACCTCGCCCAGGCGTTCCAGGCCGAGGAACTGCCACAGCCCCAGTGCAATCAGGGCCAGCCCACCCAGCGCATAGAGGATGCCGATGGCGTGCTGCCAGCCCTTGCCGCGGGCGGTGGCGCGGACCGCCGGGAACAGCAGATAGCCGAGGAAGATCGCGAACGCCAGGTGGATCGAGCGGGCCTCGGTCTCGGAGACGACGAAGACATCCACCCAGTCGGCGATCGGCGCGGCGATCCAGATCTGGAACAGCGACCAGGCCACGGCCGTGAGCCAGATCAGGCTGCGGGTAGCGCGGCCCGGGTGGCGGCCGCCGGTTTCCAGCTCGGCGACCTGGCGGTCATCCGGTTCGGCTGGGTCCTGGGGTCGAGTCTCAGTCATCGATCAGTCCTGCCTCGCGGAAGTAGCGCCGGGCGCCGGGGTGTATGGGGGCGGACAGACCCTCGTCCACCATGCCCTCGCGTTCGAGACCGCTGAAGGCCGGGTGCAGGCCGCGGAAGGTCTCGAAGTTGTCGAAGACGGCGCGGGTCAGCTCGTAGGCGGCCGTGTTCGAGGTGCGGTCCGAGGTGACCAGGGTGGCACCGACCCCGTAGGTGCGGATGTCCTGGTCTTGCCCCGGGTAGGTATCGGCGGGGATCACGGCCGTGAGGTAATAGGGCGTTGAGCGGATCAGCTCCTCGATCGCCGGGCCCTCGATGGACACCAGGCGGGCGTCGCAGGTGGCGATGGGCTCCTGGATCGCCGCCGACGGATGCCCGACCGAGAAGACGAAGGCGTCGATCCGGTTGTCGCACAGCGCCTGCGCCTGCTCGCGCGAGGGCAGTTCGCCGACGCGGCGGAAGGTGTCGTGGTCCCAGCCGAGCTCCGCCATCAGTTGTTCCATCAGGGTGCGCTGGCCGGAGCCGGGATTGCCGATGTTCACCCGCTTGCCCGGCAGGTCGTCCAGGCCCGCGATGTCCGCGTCCGGGCGGACCACCAGGGTCAGCGGTTCCGGATGCAGGCTGAACATCGCGCGCAGGTGGTCGGCGGGCCCGAAGGCCTCGAAGCGGCCGCTGCCGTGATAGGCGTGGTACTGGAGATCCGACTGGGCCACCCCGAAGTCCATGTCGCCGGAACGCACCATGTTCAGGTTGAACACCGAACCGCCCGTACTCTCCGCGGTGCAGCGCATCCCGTGGCTGTCGCGGCGGGTGTTGAACAGCCGGCACAGGTGCTGGCCGGCCGGGTAGTACACGCCGGTGACGCCGCCGGTGCCGATGTTGATGAAGCGTTGTTCCGCCTGGGCCAGGGGCGCGAGCAGCAACAGGCCGAGGGCAAGCAGCCCAACGGTCAGGTGTCGGGTGCGGCGTCTCGCGGTGCGGTGGTTGGGTCGTCCTCGCATACGGGCTCCGGGGAACAGGCGATTTCGGAAGTGTAGGGAATCGCGGGCCAATGTACACGGTCGCAGCCGGCTGCCAGGGCCACCTGCGTGTAGCCCCGCCGCCGGGCAGGGCGTAGTGTAGGAGGTTCACCCCAAGAGGCCCCGTTCATGTGGCTCGAGACCCGTTGTGACTTCGAGTTCGAGATCGTCGAACCCACGCCGTTTGTGCTGATGCTGCGACCGCGCAGTGGCCCGCTGCAATGGGTCGCGCGCGAGGAATATCGCCTGGTGCCGACGGCGCCAGTGTCCGAGTTCGTCGACATCTACGGCAACCTCTGCCAGCGCCTGATCGCGCCGCCAGGGACGTTCTCCATCCATACCGCGGCGGAGGTGCAGACGGCCGAGGCCCTCGACCGGGCCCCGGGCGCACCGTTTGTCGAGGTGCAGTCCCTGCCGGATGCCGTACTGAGTTATCTCCTGCCGAGCCGATTTTGCGAATCGGATCGCTTCAACCTGATGGCGACCGAAATCACCGCCGGCCAGTGGCTGGGTTACGACCAGGTGGCGGCCATCGAGCAGTGGCTGCGCGAGCGCATCGAATATCTCCCGGGGACCAGCGATATCCCGATCTCGGCCGCGGAGGTGAATCAGCGCGGGAGCGGGGTGTGTCGCGACCTGGCGCATCTCGGGATTGCACTGTGCCGCAGTCTCAGTATCCCGGCGCGCATGGTGGTGGGGTACCTGCACGGCCTGCAGCCGATGGACATGCATGCCTGGTTCGAGGCCTTCGTCGGGGGGCGCTGGTATACCTTTGATGCGACCCAGGCCGAGTTGCGGGGTGGCTACGTGGTCGTGGGCTACGGCCGTGATGCGGCCGATGTGGCGGTCTACAACCAGTTCGGCCTGCCGGTATACCCGACCCGCCACGATGTGAATGTGCGCCAAATCGAAGGGCCGAACTGAGGCGTTGGAGCAAGCGCCCGCGGCCCGTTTTCCGGATGAGCGGAAGGGGTTTGTGCCCCTGGTCTTCCCGGGGTGTGGCCGGGCATCAAAGTGCCTGATCGGATTTGTGAAACACCGGTCTTGGAAGGGGGGGCGGGGGTCCGCAGCGGCCGTGTCGGGAGACGTCCGGCCTGAAAAGAAGGGCCGGATGGCGTATGATTGGCGGCCTTTTTGCGGCAGCGCCCCAAGTAGCTGGCGCGCCGAAATCCGCTGAATCCAACGCTTTGAACGGGAGACCCGAATGTTTTCGATCGACATGAGTATCCACGGCTACGACGACGACCTCTGGAATGCCATCCGCGACGAGTCGCAGCGTCAGGAAGAGCACATCGAGCTGATCGCGTCGGAAAACTACACCAGCCCGCGCGTGATGGAAGCGCAGGGCTCGGTGCTGACCAACAAGTACGCCGAGGGCTACCCGGGCAAGCGCTACTACGGCGGCTGCGAGCACGTCGATGTGGTCGAGCAGCTGGCGATCGATCGCCTCAAGCAGCTCTATGGCGCCGACTACGCCAACGTGCAGCCGCATTCCGGCTCCCAGGCCAACGCCGCGGTGTACATGGCCCTGCTGCAGCCGCATGACACCGTCCTGGGCATGAGCCTGGATGCCGGTGGCCACCTGACCCACGGTGCCAAGCCGAACTTCTCCGGCAAGATCTACAACGCGGTGCAGTACGGCATCACCGACGAGGGCCTGATCGACTACGACGAGGTCCAGCGCCTGGCCACCGAGCACAAGCCGAAGATGATCGTCGCCGGCTTCTCCGCCTATTCGCGCGTGGTCGACTGGAAGCGCTTCCGCGAGATCGCCGATTCCGTGGGCGCCTACCTGATGGTGGACATGGCCCACGTCTCCGGTCTGATCGCCGCGGGCGAATACCCCAACCCGATCGATCACGCCCACGTGGTCACCTCCACCACGCACAAGTCCCTGCGCGGGCCGCGTGGCGGTTTCATCATCTCCAAGGGTCAGCCGGAACTGAACAAGAAGTTCCAGTCGCTGATCTTCCCGGGCACCCAGGGTGGCCCGCTGATGCACGTGATCGCCGGCAAGGCGGTGGCGTTCAAGGAAGCCCTGGAGCCGGAATTCAAGACCTACCAGAAGCAGGTGATCGCCAACGCCCGTGCGATGGCCGCGGTACTGGTCGAACGTGGTTTCGACATCGTCTCCGGCGGTACCGACAACCACCTGTTCCTGCTGAGCCTGGTCGCCAAGGGCATGACCGGCAAGGCCGCGGACGCCGCGCTGGGCCGTGCCAACATTACGGTCAACAAGAACGCCGTGCCGAACGATCCGCAGTCCCCGTTCGTAACCTCCGGCATTCGCATCGGCACCGCCGCGCTGACCACTCGCGGCTTCACCGAGTCCGAGTCCCGCGAGCTGGCCGGCTGGATCGCCGACGTGCTGGATGATCACGAGAACGAGCAGGTGATCGACGCGACCCGCGAGAAGGTCCTCGAGATCTGCCGTCGCTTCCCGGTGTACGGCCACGGCGAATAACCACCGCCAGTTGGCCGGCTGACGGCCCGGGATGCGTTGTCCGTCCTGTCATGATCAGGACACCCGCGTGGTCGATTCGCGGGTGGCCGGCCCGGAGCAGGAACAGATCCGGCGCCGGCGGCAGTGCCGCGCCTGTGGTGCGCGCTTTACCACCTTCGAACGGGCGGAGTTCAGCCTGCCGCGGGTGGTCAAGCGTTCCGGCGAACGGGTCGCCTTCGACGAGGAAAAGCTGCGCAGCGGTCTGCGCCGGGCACTGCACAAGCGCCCGGTGAAGACCGACGATGTCGAGCGCGTAATCGACGACATCAAGCGCCAGCTTTCGGCCGTCACGGCCCCCGAGGTCAAGTCCGACCGCATCGGCGAAATGGTGCTGGCGGCCTTGCACGTCCTCGACCATGTGGCCTATATCCGTTTTGCCTCCATCTATCTCAGCTTCGCCAGTGTGCAGTCCTTCCGTGAGGCGATCGAACGGCTGGAGGATGACCTCAGCCCGGAGATGCGCCGTTCGCAGATGCGCCTGATCGACGAGGAGGCGGCCGGAATCGCCCCGGAATCCGCGGCGGACGGACGGGCCACTCCGGAGACGGACGGCGGCTCGCAGGAGGGGACGTAATGGAAGCGCCCACGACCGAGCAGGTGATTGCCGACCGCCGGCACATGGCGCGCGCCCTGAAACTGGCGGAATACGGCCGCTTCACCGCGGATCCGAACCCGCGGGTGGGCTGCGTGATCGTGCGTGAGGGTCGGGAGGTGGGCGCGGGCCTGCACTGGAAGGCCGGCGATCCGCATGCCGAGGTGAACGCGTTGCAGGCGGCCGGCCAGGCTGCGCAAGGCGCGACCGCCTACGTCACCCTGGAGCCCTGCAGTCATCATGGGCGTACCCCGCCCTGCACCGATGCGCTGATTCGAGCCGGAGTGGCGCGGGTCGTGATCGCGATGCTGGATCCGAACCCACAGGTATGCGGGAGCGGGATCGATGCCTTGCAGGCGGCCGGTATTCGGGTCGACAGCGGCGTGCTGGAGGCCGAGGCACGGGCGCTGAACCCCGGCTTCGTGCAGCGTATGGAGCAGGGGCGCCCCTGGGTGCGGGTCAAGCTGGCGGCGAGCCTGGACGGGCGGACGGCCATGGCCTCCGGCGAGTCGCAGTGGATCACCGGCGAGGCGGCGCGGCGCGACGTGCAACTGTGGCGGGCGCGGGCCGGGGCGATCGTCACCGGCAGTGGCACCGTGGTTGGTGATGACCCGCGCCTGAATGTGCGCATGAAGCCGTTCGACCTGGCTGCTCATGCCGGCTTCCCGGATCACCCGCGTTATCACGATCTGCCGACCCGGCAGCCACTGCGCGTCATCCTCGATGCGCGCCTGCGCACCCCCCCGGGGTCGCAGATCCTGCGTGATGGGCCGGTCTGGATCCTCACTAGTCCCGATGTGGTGGGCTCGCCTGCGGCGGATGCCCTGCGCGGCAAGGGTGCCGAGGTGCGGGCCGTGCCGCTGGCGGAGGAATCTGCCGAGGGTGGGCTTGATCTGGGTGCGGTGCTGGCGGAGCTGGGACGTGCAGAGGTCAACGAACTCCACGTGGAATCCGGCCCCGGCCTGGCCGGTGCGCTCGCCCGCGGTGGCTGGGTCGACGAGTGGCTGATCTACCAGGCGCCGTTGCTGATGGGTTCCAGCGCCCGTCCCCTAGTGGAGTGGCCACTGGCCCGCATGGCCGAACGTGCCGAACTCGAAGTCATCGACACCCGCTGGGTCGGCGATACCCTGCGCCTGCTTGCCCGTCCGCGTTCGTAAGGACTTGTTTGCACCATGAAGCGCACGACGACAGGAAGAGCGGGCGGGGCAAGTAGCAACAGCGATCGTCAGGAAGACGGGGAGGATGATCGGGGAGGATGATGGAGCTCGAGGCGCGGGGATCCAACGCCTCGGCGCCGGATAAACCATAGGGCCCCTGTTCAGCTTCGTTCTAAGCGCCTTCCGATCTGCAATCGCCTGACCCTGCATCGTGTCTTCGTGGGCTTCGTGATGGCCCTTGAAGGACTTGCGAGGATAGGCGTTGCCACTATAAACGCCCGGGTCGTGGTGCGAATTCATTAGCGTTTCCCTATGATGGGGCGCCTGTGGCCCGGCATTGTGCTCCGGACCCGACCGAACGAGTGGACATCCATGTTTACCGGAATCATCGAGACCCTTGGCAGCCTGGAGCGCCTCACCCCCAGCGGTGGCGATGTGCGCTTGCACGTCAATGCGACCGGGATGGACCTGTCGGATACCCGCCTGGGGGATTCCATCGCGGTCAACGGCGTCTGCTTGACGGTGACCGGTCTGCCGGGCAATGGCTTTGCCGCCGATGTCTCGCGGGAGTCGCTGGATGTCACCACGCTGGGCCATCTCGGTCCGGGGGATCGGGTGAATCTCGAACGTGCGCTGGCGCTGGGTGATCGCCTGGGCGGGCACATGGTGTCCGGGCATGTCGACGGTGTGGGCGAAGTCGTGGCGATGGAGCCGGACGCGCGCTCCACCCGCGTGCGGTTTCGCGCGCCGGCGGCGCTGGCTCGCTACATCGCGGCCAAGGGCTCGATCACCATCGACGGCACCAGCCTCACGGTGAACCGGGTGGACGGCGCCGAGTTCGAGGTGAACATCATCCCGCACACCTGGTCACTGACCCGGTTTGCCGTGTACGCAGTGGGCACGCCGGTCAACCTGGAGGTGGACCTGATCGCCCGCTATCTGGAACGCCTGATGCTGGGCGATCGCGCGGCCGAGCCGGGCGGGCAGGCGGGCGATCTGTCCGAGGCCTGGCTGGCCGAGCAGGGCTTTCCCAATCACTCCGGTTCGCGCGACTAACTGCGCGGCCGAAAGCAGGAATCTATGGAATTTTCCAATACCGAAACCATCCTGGAAGAGCTTCAGGCCGGACGCATGGTGGTCATCGTCGACGACGAGGACCGCGAGAACGAAGGCGACCTGCTGATGCTCGCCTCGCACGCGCGTCCGGAAGACATCAACTTCATGGCCAAGTACGGCCGGGGGCTGATCTGCCTGACGCTGACCCGCGAGCGCTGCAAGCAGCTGGCGCTGCCGTTGATGGTGACCGACACCAACGACGTGCATGGCACCAACTTCACGCTGTCGATCGAGGCGGCCGAGGGCGTGACCACCGGCATCTCCGCCTACGATCGTGCGCACACCATCCGCACCGCTGTGGCGCCCAATGCGACGCCCGAGGACATCGTCCAGCCGGGCCACGTGTTCCCGCTGATGGCGCAGCCGGGTGGGGTGATCGTGCGCGCCGGACACACCGAGGCCGGCTGTGATCTCGCGCGCCTGGCCGGGGCCGAGCCGGCCGCGGTGATCGTCGAGATCCTGAACGAGGACGGCAGCATGGCGCGGCGTTCGGATCTCGAACGCTTCTGCGCCGAGCATGACCTGAAGATGGGCACCATCGAGGATCTGATCCGCTACCGCATCGAGAACGAGAAGACGGTCCGGCGAGTGTCCGAGCGTCCGTTCCCGACCGAGCATGGCGAGTTTCGCCTGCTGGCGTTCGAGGACGAAGTGGACCACGAACTGCATTTTGCCCTGGTGCGTGGCGAGCCGAAGCCGGACCAGGACACCCTGGTGCGCGTGCATCTGGAGAGCACGCTGTGCGATACCCTCGGCTATGCCGGTCCGGATCGTGGCTGGCCGCTGGATGATGCCCTGCGCCGGATCGACGAGGCGGGCGCAGGCGTGGTGGTGGTGCTGCGCAAGCACGAGAGTGGCAACGCCCTGGCGCAGCGGCTGGAGAATATCGGTCAGCCCGCGCCGGAGGAGCGCAGCGGGCGCGAGAACTCCGCCGAATGGCGCATGTACGGGATCGGCGCACAGATTCTCGCCGACTGCGGCGTCGGGCGCATGAAGCTGATGTCCGCGCCGAAGCGCTTCCACGGCCTCGGGGGCTTCGGCCTGGAGGTGGTGGACTACGTCCACGAGTAGACCGACGGCGGTGCTACACTAGCGCCATTCGAAAACGGGGCCCGCGGGTCCTTCATCAGCCCAACCGGAAGTTCATCATGTCCGAGATCAAGACCCTGGAAGGCGTATTCACCGACGCCGCCGACCATCGCTATGGCCTGCTGCTGGCGCGCTTCAACAGCCTGATCGTCGAACGCCTGCTGGAAGGGGCCGTGGATACCCTGAAGCGTCACGGGGTGCAGGAGACGAACCTGACCATCGCCCGTGTGCCGGGTGCCTATGAACTGCCGCTGGCGGCGCAGGCCATGGCCCGTTCCGGGCAGTACGATGGCGTGATCGCCCTGGGCTGCGTGATCCGTGGTTCGACCCCGCATTTCGATTACGTCGCGGGCGAGGCGGCCAAGGGTCTGGCGCAGGTGCAGATGGCGGAGGACCTGCCGATCAGCTTCGGCGTGCTGACCACCGACTCCATCGAGCAGGCGATCGAGCGCGCCGGCACCAAGGCCGGCAACAAGGGCGCCGATGCCGCCATGGGCGCGATCGAGATGGTCAGCCTGATGCGCCAGCTGCGCGGCTGATCCCGCACTGCCTACCCAGTGTTATCCGTCCACCCGAACAGGCTTGCCGTGACTGAACCCTCTGATCCCCGCCCCGAAGGTGGTGCCCCGCGCAAGGATGCCGATGCCGGCAAGTCCGCTCGGGCCCGGCGCCCGCGCAGCACGCCCGAGCAGCGGGCGCGGCATGCGCGTTCCTTCGCGCGCCGGCGCGCGATGCAGGCGCTATATTCCTGGCAGATCACGGGCGCCCACCCAAAAGACATCCTGGCCGAGTTCCGCGACGACGAGGAACACGCCAAGGCGGATGCCGAGTACTTCCGCGAACTCCTGATCGGCGTGACCGGCGACCGCGAGGCCCTGGATGCCCGCATGGAGCCGTACCTCGGCCGCCCGCTGGATCAGCTCGATCCGGTGGAGCACGCCCTGCTGTGGTTGGGCCAATGGGAGTTGGCCGAACGCTTCGAGGTGCCCTACCGCGTAGTGATCAACGAGGCCGTCGACTTGGCCAAGCGCTATGGTGCCGAGCAGTCGCATCGCTACATCAACGGCGTGCTGGACCGGCTCTCCGCCGACCTGCGCGGCCCCGAGCGCTCCACCCCGCGCTGACCCCGGGCGGGTCAGCACTACGGCCATGGCCGGCCCCGATTCCGAATTCGATCTGATCCAGCGCTATTTCCGCACGCCGAGCGCGGGCGCGGTTGCCGATGGCGTGCGTCTGGGCATCGGAGACGATGCCGCCCTGCTGGCCGTGCGTAGCGGCCACGAATTGGTCGTCACCGTTGATACCCTGGTCGAGGGCACCCACTTCTTTCCTGATCACCCGCCGGCAAGCGTGGGCCACAAGGCCCTGGCCTCCAATCTCAGTGACCTGGCCGCGATGGGGGCCGAGCCGTTGGGCGCGGTGTTGTCGCTGACCCTGCCGCGTGTGGATCATGACTGGCTTGCGGGTTTCAGCCACGGCTTTCTGGCGCTGGCCGAGGAGGTCGGGATCCCGCTGGTGGGCGGGGATACCAACCGGGGTCCGCTGGCGATCAGCGTGACGGTCCTGGGCGAGGTGCCCGCCGGCCAGGCCCTGCGGCGCGAAGGTGCCCGGCCTGGCGATCGCCTGGTGGTTTCCGGTGCGCTGGGCGGAGCGGCCTGCGGTTTGGCCCACGAGACGCAGCGGCGTGCAGAAGGGAGTCCCGTAGACGCCTCGAGCCCCGCCTGCGCCCGCCTGTTCTGGCCCACGGCGCGCCTGAGTCTGGGGCGTGGTCTGCGCAACCGCGCACGGGCCGCCATTGATATCTCCGACGGCCTGCTGGCGGACCTGGGCCATCTGTGTGCCGCCTCGGGTTGCGGTGCGCGAGTCGACTGGCCCGCCGTACCGCTTGACCCGTTGCTGGCGGAGGGTTCCGAAGAGCCCGCTCGTTCCTGCGCACTGAGCGGTGGCGAGGACTACGAGCTGCTGTTCGCCCTGCCCCCGGGGGAGTCGCTGGACCTGCTGGCGTTCAGCGTGGACGTCCCGCTGACCGTGATCGGCGAGTGCACCGAGGGTGCGGGAGTGGTGGTGGAGGATGCAAACGGTCAACGGCTGGACGTGGCGCGGTCGGGCCACGATCATTTCGCGCACACAGAAAAAGAATAGGGACAGGGGGAGCCATGCCGGAGCAGAAGATCCGCAATCCGAAGATGCCGTCGGTAAAAACCGTGTTCGGCGACCCCATTCACCTGCTGGCGTTCGGCTTCGGCAGTGGCCTGTCGCGCTGGGCCCCGGGCACCACCGGCTCGCTGGGTGCACTGGTGCTGTATTTCGCGATCATGAACTTCCCGGAGTGGGCCTACCTTGCGATCACCGTGGTCGTGGTGATGGCCGGCTTCCACATCTGTGGCGAAAGCGCGCGTAAGCTGGGCGTGCACGATCATCCCGGCATCGTCTGGGACGAATGGGCCGGCATGCTCATCACGCTGGCGTTTGCCCCGGCGGGGCTGATGTGGGTGGTCGTCGGCTTCCTGCTGTTCCGGGTGTTCGACATCCTCAAGCCCTGGCCGGCGAACTACTTTGATGAAAAGTGGCACGACGGCCACGGGATCATGATGGACGACGTCGTGGCGGGCCTGTACGCGGGGTTCGCGCTGGTGATCCTGGGGGGGCTGTTTCAACAGCTGGTGGTCGAGGCTTAGGGAGACGCTGAACCGTGTTTCCCTGGACGTGATGGACTTGGCAGAGTCACAGGCTGCCGGGAACCATGGGTGCGCGCGGACGCCTCAGGGGCAGGCAACGACGCAAGGAGTGAGTGGCATGAAGTCCCTCTTTCGTTCCCTGACGCAGGTTGCGGTCATGGGCGCCGTTCTGGCGTTCGGTGGCGCGCAGGCTCAGCCGTCGGGCGGGCCGCCGCCCGGGTCTCCGGGCGCCAGTGGAGACACGCCCGCGGCGGGCAATTGGCCGCCCGGGCATGGTGGGACCCCGCCGGGGCAGCGCCGCGGAGACTCGCGCCCCGATCAGCGCCTGGATCTCCCGCGGGCGCCCAGTTCATCCTCGGCGCCGACTCCGGACGATCCGCCGCTGCCGGACCCGTCCGATCCTCCGAAACCACCTACGCTGCCGACGCCGTCCCTGCCGGGACTTTGATCGGGCCCTAACCCAAGTCGCGTGGCCCTTGGGCGCCACGCGGCGGGTGAGGCGGGCGCCATCAGGACGGCATAGGCAGCCGTTGCCACGATGATGCCCACCAGAGGAGGTACCACGGGTGCGTAGTACGCCGCGGCGGATCCCGCCGCGTACGCCAGCAGGCCGGGCCAGTGGAACCCGGGCAGACGGGCCGAGCCCAGGCGGGGGTATTGCCCACGATGGCGCAGCCAGAAGTCGGCGACGATCACGCCGCCGAGCGGCGGGATGAAGGTCCCTAGCAGGATCAGGAACGGCACCAGATAGTCATGCATCCCGGCGACCGCGAGCGCAGTGCCGATCGCGGCCCCGAGCACGGTGACCAGTCGCCGGCGCTGGGTGCGCAGCAGATTGCAGCCGGCCACGCCGAAGTTGTAGATGGTGTTGTCCTGGGTGCTCCAGATGTTCAGCAGGAGCATGAGTACCGTGATTGTCACGAAACCCTGCGCCAGCATCACGTGGACGATGTCGGCCTCGTGGTAGATCAGGGCGCCGAGCGCGCCGGTCAGGACCATTAGTCCGTTTCCCAGCACGAAGGCCGCCAGGGTCGCGATGACCGCAATGCGCGGGGTGCGGGCGAAGCGGGTCCAGTTGGTGGCGAGGGTTGCACCGCCAACAAAGGTGCCGATCACGATGGTGAGGGCGGCGTGGAAATCCATCTCGGTGCTCGGGTCCTGACCAAGCAGGCCGCCGGGGCCGCCGGCGTCGCCGATCCCAATGAACAGCGTGAACAGGATGAACAGGAGCATGACCGGTACCGCGACGCGGGAGAGCCAGTCGAGACCGCGATAGCCGATCATCGCGGTGATGCAGAAGGCGAACCCGAACAGCACCATCAGCCCGACTTCCATCGGTTCCGGCAGGGCGGTGGTTTCGACCAGGATGATCGCGACGGTGGCCGTGCCCCAGGCGTACCAGCCGATCTGGGTGAACGCGAGGATGACGTCGGAGAGTTTGCTGCCCCATTCCCCGAAGCAGAAACGCCCCATCAGGACCGTGTGCAGCCCGCTCTTGCAGCCGATGTAGGCGAGCGTGGCCGCGTAGGTCCCCAGTAGCAGGTTGCCCAGCGCGATCACCAGCATCAGCTCGCCGAAGCTGAAGGCCAGGCCCAGCGACCCGCCGGCCCACAGGGTCGAGGTAAAGAAGGTGAACCCGAACAGCACCACGGTCATGGACCAGAAGCCCTTGCGGGCATGATCCGGGACTTCGCTTAGGGGGTGGTCGTTGTGATTCACGCGCACGGCCGGTCGGAAGACCGCACGAGTGTACCGGCCACAGGGTTACCGTGCCGCGTGTCCGAGCTCGCGCATCTTCTTCAGCCAGCGTTCGCGGGCGGCGGCGTCACCGCCGTTCTGCCCGATCAGGGTGTGGCGGATCGGGCCGAAGCCGCAGAAGCGGAAGACGTTGCGTTCCAGGCTCTTCAGGCTGTGGGCCCCATAGAACCAGCGGTAGGCCAGCGCTGGCATGCCCATGGTGACCACGATGCGCACCGAGCGGCCCTTGAGCCGCGTGTGGCGCAGGCGGTTCATGTCGCCATCGCCGACGAATGCCGGGCGCAAGGTCTGTTCCAGGAAGCCCTTGACCAGGGCCGGCATATCGCCCAGCCAGAGGGGATAGATCAGGACGATGTGGTGGGCGACCTCGATCAGTTCCTGCGCCTCGAGGATCGCGGGCGGAACGGTCTCGCCGACAAACTCGGCCTGGTTCTTCAGCAACGGAAAGTCACGGTGGGCAATCGTCAGGGTGTCTACCGCGACGCCGGCCTTCTCGGCCCCTTCGCGGTAGGCATCGGCCAGCGCGTGGTCGAGGTGGCCTTCGGCCGGGTCGGGGTGTCCCTGAAGGATAAGGATGCGCGTCATGCAGCTGTCCTCGTGCCGGGAAGACTTCTCTTCAAGCCTAGATTAGATGACGGGGCTTGTTGTCACGCAATGGTTTTCTGCCGGTCGGGTCTCGCCTACGATTAGGGTGCAAGTTGCAGCGCATTGCGGCTTCAGCACACGGAGGCGAGATGGCATTCGATCCGGTTGTACTGTTCTTCCTGCTGGGCGCCATTGCGGGCCTCGCCAAGTCGGATCTAAAGATCCCGATGGCGATCTACGAGGCGCTTTCGATCTATCTGTTGCTGGCGATCGGCCTGATGGGTGGGGTCAAGCTGGCCGAGAGCGAGCTGTTGCCCTTGCTGCTGCCGGGGTTGGCGGTGCTGGCGGTAGGTTCGTTGATCCCGTTGATCGCGTTCCCGGTTCTGCGCTGGGTGGGGCGCATGCCGCGGGCGGACTCGGCCTCGATCGCGGCGCACTATGGCTCGGTCTCGGTGGTGACCTTCTCGGTCGCGGTGGCGCTGTTGGCGTCGCGCGGGATCGACTACGAGGGCCACATGGTGGTCTTCCTGGTGCTGCTGGAGATGCCGGCCCTGATCATCGGCATCCTGCTGGCGCGCATGGGCAGCAAGGGCCCGACGCGCTGGGGCAAGACCATGCACGAAGTGATTTTCGGCAAGAGTATCTTCCTGCTGGCCGGCGGCCTGGTGATCGGTTTCATCGCGGGGCCCGTGCACATCCAGCCGCTGGAGCCGATGTTCTTCGATCTGTTCAAGGGCGTGCTTGCGCTGTTCCTGCTGGAGATGGGGCTGGTCGCCTCCAGTCGCATCGCCGACGTGCGCCAGTACGGCTTCTTTCTGGTGACCTTCGCGATCGTGATGCCGATTGTCTCGGCCGTGCTGGGTACGCTGCTGGGGTATGCGCTGGGCATGTCGATGGGCGGTACGCTGTTGCTGGCGACCCTCTATGCGAGTGCCTCCTACATCGCCGCACCGGCGGCCATGCGTATCGCGGTGCCCCAGGCCAATCCGGCGCTTTCCATTGGCGCCTCGCTGGGGGTCACGTTCCCGTTCAATATCTTCCTGGGTGTGCCGCTGTATTTCTGGATGGCCCAGATCCTTTATTCGCTGGGAGGCTAGTGCGATGGAATCCGATGACATGCATCTGCTGACGGTGGTGGCCGAGGCGATCCTGGAGGAGATGCTGATCGACGAGGTGCGCGGCATGGGCGCGGCCGGCTACACGGTGACTGACGCGCGCGGCTGGGGCCGGCATGGCAAGCGCCGGGGCAACTGGCGCCAGGGTGGCAATATCAAGGTCGAGGTGGTGGCTTCGGCCGAGTTGTGCGATCGCATCGCAGCCCGGTTCAAGGAACAGTACGAGGCGGACTATGGTTTGTTGATGTTCACCATCCCGGTGGCGTTGAAGAATTAGGGAAGCACCGGGTCCGGGGAATCGAGTTTCCATGGAGTGAAGTGTTTCGCGGAATTTCCGGGAACTCGACTGTCACCCTTGGGGGTCGCGGGGTCTGGCTGCTATCAAGGGGGCCTGAATGAACGGCGTTACAGCCTGCAGGAGGCTCCCAATGACGAGATTTCGTAGCACGGCCCTGGCCATCGCGCTGGGTTCACTGTTTGCCGCCGGTTCGGCATCCGCGCAGGCCCCGCAACATGGGGATCCACAGGGCGGGATGGGCCAGGGTATGCCGCCCGCCGAACAGGGTGCCCCACCGGCCGGTGGTCAGCAGGTCCCGGGCCAGGGCGGCATGCCGCGCGGCCAGGGTCAGGAGCGTGGGCAGGGCATGCCTCAGGGGCAGCCGCAGGAGCAGCCTGGCCAGCGCAGGCAGGGGCAACAAGCTCCCGGGCAGATGGAGCGCGGTGGCCAGCCAGCACCGGGGCAAAGCGGAGCGCCGACTCCGCCCCAGGGACAGGGTCAACCTCAAGGACAAGGGCAGCCCCAGGATGCGCCCCCGCTGGGACAGCAGCGCCAGCCCCGGGGCGAGGATGCACCGCCGCTGGGCGAGGGAACACCGACGCGACCGGGTGCCGGAACCCAGCCAGCCGATCCGGCAGACCCCGCTCAGCCAGCCGACCCTTCGGCAACGGACAACCTTCCGCCCCTCGACTGATCCGACTCCCCCGGCCGCCGCTGGCCCGCCGCGCGCGCGGGCTGGTCAGGTCCGGGCGAGGATGCGGTAGGGCCCCGGATGGCCGTCTTTTCCCGACTCGATCAGCGCAATCGTGTTCGCCAGCCAGCGCAGGGGCGGTTTGATGCGTTCGGTGTCGGGCGGCGCGGCGTGGCGTCGCAGGGACACGTGGGGTCGGAAGGGGCGCGGCGGGCCGAGGTCGATACCGCAGTCGATGCACAGGGCATGTGCCTGCTCGGCGAGGTCGGCCAGTGCGGCGGGCGGCGCGGCGGGACCGGCCCAGGTGATGCGCGGCCCGGTGAAGTGGCCCAGATGATCCAGGGTCAGGTCGATTGGCGCGCAGGCGAGTTCCGTGATGCGCCCGGCCAGACAGTCGGCCTGTCCGACCGGGATCGTTCCGGCGAAGGCCAGCGTCAGGTGCAGGTGATCGCGCGGGACCGGTCGGCCGGGGCCGTCGAGCTCTTGCCCAAGCCGGGCCAGTGCGGCGCGTGTGCAGTCGTCGGGCCACAGGGCCAGGAAGACCCGTCGGGCTTCGGGGAGTGCCGCCACCGGTTCAGCCGCGCGGGCGGGGGAGATTCTCGCGCTGACGGCGTTCCCACAGGGTCTTGCGGCTGATGCCGAGGGCCCGGGCCAGCTCGGTCTCGGTCATGCTGCCCTGGTTTTCCTGCACGAAATGGCGGAAATACTCGTTCAGGCTCGAGCCCTTGCCCTTGCGGGTCGGAAACGCGGGGTTGGGGATCTCGTCGTCCTGGACCGGGGTGCCCGTCGAGAGCCCCATGTGGTCCGCTTCGATGCAGCCATCCGGGCTCAGTACCCACCCGCGTTCCAGGGCGTTCGCCAGCTCGCGCACGTTGCCGGGCCAATCTTGCGACTCCAGGGCCTGGCGTGCCGCGTGTGACAGTTGTGGCACTGGCCCCGAACCGGCCAGTGCCTCGAGGAAATGTCGTGCCAGGGGGATGATGTCCTCGCGCCGTTCGCGCAGGGGCGGGATGGACAACTCCAGGACCCGCAGGCGGTAGTAGAGATCGGCGCGAAAGGCCTGTTCCTCGATCATGGCCTCGAGGTCGCGGTGGGTGGCCGCCAGCAGGCGCACATCCACCTTCAGGTTCTCGTTGGCCCCGACCGGGCGGAGCTCGCCATCCTGCAGGACCCGTAGCAGGCGGGCCTGGGCCGCAGGCGCCAGTTCGCCGATCTCGTCCAGGAACAGCGTGCCACCGTGGGCGCTCTGGATCAGGCCGGTGCGCGCCTTGACCGCACCGGTGTAGGCACCCTGGGCGTGACCGAACAGCTCGGCCTCGACCAGACCCTCGGGGATGGTGGCGCAATTGACCGCAACGAACGGGCCGCTGGCGCGCGGGCTCAGCTCGTGCAGGGCGCGCGCGGCCAGCTCCTTGCCGGTACCGGACTCGCCGCGCAACAGCACGGTGGAATGGGTCGTGGCCACACGCCGGATCTGATCACGCAGCTGTTGCATGGCCGCGCTGTCGCCAACCAGGCCCAGCCCGGGGCGGGGAGACGCATTGCTATCCGCGTCGGCCGTTTCCGGGGCGGGGCGGTCGCGCTCGGCGCGTGCGCGCAGCGCGGCACGCAGGGTCAGCAGCAGGGCGTCGTGATCGAAGGGCTTGGCGATGTAGTCGGCGGCGCCTTCCTTCATCGCGTTGACCGCCGAGGGGACCGATGCGTAGCTGGTCATGATGACCGTGGGCGTGCGGGTGAACTCCGGCAGCAGCTCGATGCCCTCGCCATCCGGCAGGCGCAGATCCACCAGTTGCAGATCGTAGGGATCGGCGGCTGCGAGGGCCCGCGCCTCGGCCAGGTTCTCGGCCACGCCGACCTCGAAGCCGTGATGCTCCAGGAACCGCCGCACGGCGCGGCGGATCGGGGCTTCGTCGTCAACGAGCAGGATGCGGGTCATGAGTCGTCGCGTGGAAGTGTCAGAAGAAAACGGGCACCGCCTTCGGGGCGGTTTGCGGCCATCAGGGTACCACCGTGGTCGCGCACGATGCTGTAGGCCACCGGCAGCCCCAGGCCGGTGCCCTGGCCGGCCGGCTTGGTGGTAAAGAACGGCTCGAACAGCCGTTCCAGGCTGGATGCGTCGATTCCGGGGCCGGCGTCGTCGATGGTGATCTGGACATGCCGTCCGTGGAGTCGGGCCGCGATGGCGACGGTGGCGTCTTCGGGCGAGGCCTGCTCGGCGTTGGTCAGCAGGTTGATGAACACCTGCAACAGCGTGGCATGCGAGCCGCGGACGTGCAGCCCCGTGAGACCCGAGGTCGTGAACTGCAGGTCGTTGCGCCCGGCCAGGCGCATCAGGCGGATGGCCTCGGCCACGAGCTCGTCCAGTGCGATGGTCTCGAAGTGTCCGGCCGATGGGCCTTCGTCGGCATGGGCAAAGGTGATCAACGACTGCACGATGGCGTTGATGCGTCGCGTCTGAGCGAGGATGTCGTCGGCGATGCCGTGGATCTCCTGCGGGTCGTCCTCCAGGGGCAGGGTCTGCGCCAGCGAGGCGATACCGGTCAGTGGATTGCCGATCTCGTGCGCGACCCCGGCGGCAAAGCGGCCGATGGAGGCGAGGCGATCGCCGTGGGCGATCTCGGACTCGAGCTGGGCGCGTTCGGTCACGTCCTCGATCAGGACCACGCGGCCTTCCACCTGACCCTGGGCATCCTGCAGTTCGGAGCGGTGCAGGTTCAGGCGGCGGTTGCCGGTGGGCAGATCCACGTTCAGCTTGTACCACTGGCGGTCCGGGCTCTCCAGGAAGGCGGTCAGCAGGCCGCTCCAGGGGCTGTCGAGCTGACCGATGTTCTGGCCCACGGCGTCTTCCGTAGCGACCTGCGTGAGCTGCGCCAGGGCCTGGTTCCAGCCGGTGATCTCGCCGGTATTGGTGAGGCTGGCCACCCCCAGCGGGAGCTCGTGCAGGATCTGGCGATGAAAGCGGCGCAGGGCATCCAGCTCGGCCGCCAGGCCGGACAGCGGCAAGGGGCGGGTCTCCAGCTGTTCCTCGATCCGCCGCAGGCTTTCGCTCAGGGTGTGGCGCCCGGCGGCGTCCAGGCGCAGGTGCTGGTCGACGATCATGCGTGCCAGTACCGGCCCCAGCAGGCCGGAGAGATTGCGCTCGATCCGTTCGCGGAGGTGGCGTAGATCGCCGCGTGAACGCGTATGGCGGGGCAGGCCGAGATCATCCAGGGCGCGCTGGACCTCGTGGCGCGCCGTGCCCGGGCCCAGGGTGGCCGCAAGTGCGTTTTCCATTTCGGTGACGTCGCCCGCCAGTGGCAGGCCCGCGCCGGTGGCGGTCGATTCGTTGGGGCAGCAGGCCCGGCCGGCCTCGGCCTCCTCGGGGTTCGGCCGGGTCAGCAGCGAGCCGACGACGAACAGGACCGCGTTGACGCCCAGGCTCAGCATTAGCGCGAAGGTCCACGGGTCCAGCATCTCCGCGCGCAAGAGGCGTTGCGGGTCAGGCAGGGCCGTCGCGATCCCGGCATCCGACAGCAAAGGCATGACGAGGGTGAACGCCCAGCCGGCAATCCCGGCCCCCAGGCCCAAGAGAAATCCGACCCGGGTCGCCTGTTTCCACAGCATCAGGCCGATCAGGCCCGGGAGAAGTTGCGCCACCGCGGCAAACGAGATCAGACCCAGCTGCGCCAGGCCCTCAACGACTTGCAGCAGGCCGTAGAAGGCATAGCCGAGCCCGATGATGAACACGATCCAGATGCGCCGCCCCCAAAGCAGGCGGGTGTAGAGGTTGGCGCTGCGCTCCTCTTCGTGCAGTCGGGTCAGTGGCGAGAGGTAGTTGGTGCCCATATGGGCGAGCGCCAGGGTGGTCACGATCATCATCGCGCTGGCGGCGGACAACCCACCGATGAAGACCAGCAGGGCGAGGCTGGGTGACTCCAGTAGCCCGGCGATGCCGATGGCGTAATAGTTGGGCGAGATGCCCAGCCCGGCCGCCTCCCCGGCCCAGTAGAGCACCGGCATCGGCAGGTTCAGCAGCAGCAGGAACGCGGGGAACGCCCAGGCCGCGGTGTTCAGTGCCTGCGGGTTGATGTTCTCGGTGAACAGCATGTGGAACTGGCGTGGCAGCAGGAAGGCGGCCGCGAACGCCAGGATCATCATCGCGAACCAGCCGCCCTGGCGCACCGGCTCGTACAGCGCATCGACCGCCTCGGGGTGGGCGGCCAGCCAGTCGTTCAGCCCGCCGAGGCCGCCGAACACGGCGTATAGCGCCACGGCGGCGATCGCGAGGATGGCGATCAGCTTGACGATGGACTCGAAGGCGATGGCCAGCACCAGACCGGCATGCTTTTCGCGCGGGGCGATGTGGCGGGCGCCGAACAGGATCGCGAACAGCGCGATGGTGCCGCTGAAGGTCAGAGCGAGCAGATGCGGCGGGGTCTCCGCAGTCAGCACGGCGGCGGACTCGGCCACGGCCTTGATCTGCAGGGCGATGTACGGGAGCACCCCGGCGAGCATGAACAGGGCGACCACGGGTCCGGTGAAGCGGCTGCGGTAGCGAAAGGCGAACAGGTCGGCCAGCGAGGTCAGTTGCTGCTCGCGGGTCAGGCGCAGGAGGGGACGCAGCAGCCAGGGGGTAGCGGCGAAGGCCAGGGTCACGCCGAGGTAGATGGTCAGGTACAGGTAGCCCTGGTCGGCGAGGAAACCAAGGTTGCCGTAGAAGGTCCAGGACGTTGCGTACACCCCCAGCGACAGGCTGAACACCCAGCCATTGGCCGCCAGTCGGCCTACTCGGGGGACGCGGTCGGCCAGGAACGCAATGCCGAATAGCAGGGCGAGGTAGGCCACCCCGACCGCGTAGATCAGACCCAGGCTAAGGGTCACGGCGCCCGCTCCGGCTCAGTGCCGCGATGGCCACGACGAACAGCGCCCAGGCCGTGAAGGGCCACCACCAGGCAGGACTCAGGTAGGCAACCCAGAGGACCAGCGGGCTCAGAAACAGCAATGCGCCCAGCAGGGCGATCAGGATGGCGCGAGGGGCGTCCATCGTCAGCCGCTCGCAAGCACCTTGCGGTGCGCGAGCAAGCGATCCTGCGGGGCCGTCCGGGTTGGCGCGCGGGTGGAGAGCATGCGGCGAGTCTACACCGCGCGCGCGGCCCCGGGCAGTGCCGCCGGCAACGGCAGGTGGTCGCCGAGGGTGTGTCCCTGCAGGCGTTCCAGGGCTTCGGCCAGCTGGGTCTCCGGTGCGTCGGGTGCCTGGGCATCGCCCGGGGCCAGGCCGATCACCGTCAGGGTGTCGGCCAGCTGCCGTCGGGCGGTATCCGCGTGGATGCCCTCGGCTCCGGTGGCCTTGGCCAGTTTGTCGCCGCCGGGCGTGACAAGGACCGGGTGGTGAGCATAGGCCGGTGGGGTGGCGCCCAGCGCCTCGTAGAGCTGCATCTGGCGCGGGGTGGAGCCAAGCAGATCGATCCCGCGCACCACGCGAGTTACGCCCAGGTCCAGGTCGTCCACCACGGTGGCGAGCTGGTAGGCGACGATGCCATCCGCCCGGCGGATCACGAAATCGCTTCCGAGTGCCTCCAGATCGAAGGCGACCGCACCCAGAAAGCGATCCGCGATCGTCCAGTAGCGGGTGGTCGCCCGGGCACGCACGGCCCGTGGCTCGCGTTCGGGCGGCAGGCCGTGGCGACAGGTCCCTGGATAGATCGGCCCTTCCCAGCCCGGCCGGCCGCGCGCGGCCAGGTCCTTGCGGGTACAGCCGCAGGGGAAAGCCAGATTCGACGTCAACAGGCTGTCCAGGGCGCGCTGATAGGCGGGACCGCGTTGGCTTTGCCAGGTGACGGGGCCATCCCAGACCAGGGCGAAGGCCTCGAGGGCATGGAAAATGACATCGGCCGCCCCCGGGCGAACCCGGGGGGCGTCAATATCGTCGATTCGCAGATGCCAGCGGCCGTCGGTACTCCGGGCATCGAGCCAGGAGATGACGGCGGCCAGCAGGGAGCCCGCATGCAGCGGGCCGGAAGGCGTGGGGGCAAACCGGCCGACATAGCCGTCGGCCTGGGTAATCCGTTCGGGCGTGATCGTCACGGCCCGGCCGGGATCAGGCGCGCTGCTTTTCCTTGATCTCGTCGAGCTGCTTGCAGTCGATGCACATGGTGGCCGTCGGGCGGGCCTCCAGGCGGCGAATGCCGATCTCCACGCCGCAGGTCTCGCAGTAGCCGTAATCGTGGGTGTCGATCTTGCGCAGCGCCTCGTTGATCTTCTTCGACAGCTTGCGTTCGCGGTCGCGGGAGCGCAGTTCCAGGCCGAACTCCTCTTCCTGGGTGGCGCGGTCGGCCGGATCGGCAAAGTTGGACGCGTCCTGGCGCATGTGCCCCACGGTGCGATCGACTTCCTCGGCCAGCTCCTGGCGCCATGCCCGCAGCAGGCTGCGGAAATGCTCGAGCTGATCCGGATTCATGTAATCTTCGTCCGGCTTCGGCTCGTAGGGCGCAATGCCCCCGGCGACCATGTGCTGGGTGGAGGGCTTGTCGGTCTTTTCGTCAGCAGCCATGCGGGCTTTCTCCGGCTGGAAAAATGAGGCGCACTTAGTACCAGAGTCGGGCGGGCCGGGCAAGTCCCGTGCCATGACTGTTGGTGCCTGGTCTCGGTTGGATGCTGGGGATGTGCGGGCTTGCGGCCGGTTTTTCAGCGAGATACGGGAAAAGGCAGGAATAACGGGATGACGGAATTGCAGGCGCTGATTTTCGACGTGGACGGCACATTGGCGGACACTGAACGCGACGGTCATCGCGTTGCCTTCAACAAGGCGTTCGCGGACGCGGGCCTGGACTGGGAGTGGAGCATCGCGCGCTACGGCGAGTTGCTGCGCGTGACCGGCGGCAAGGAACGCATCCGCCAGTACCTGTCCGAGGACCATCCCGAGGTCCTGAACGAGCCGGGGATCGATGCGCGTATTCGCGAGCTGCACGCGGCCAAGACGCGGCACTATGTGGCCCTGCTTGAGACCGGCGCGATCCCGCTGCGGCCGGGGGTGCGGCGGTTGCTGGACGAAGCGGAGGCCGAGGGTCTGCGCCTGGCGATCGCCACGACCACCACCCCCGAGAACGTCACGGCCCTGCTGGAGGCCACGCTCGGAAGCGAGGGCCCGTATCGCTTCGAGGTGATCTCTGCTGGCGACGTGGTCCCGGCCAAGAAGCCGGCTCCGGATATCTTTACCCATGCACTGGAGGCGATGAACCTGCCGGCGGAGGCCTGTCTGGCCCTGGAGGACTCCGACAATGGCGTGCGTTCCGCCCGCGGGGCGGGGCTGGAGGTCGTGGTCACGACGAACGACTACACCCGCGAGCAGGCGTTTGATGGCGCCTTGGCCGTGCTGGACGGGTTCGGTGAGGCGGATCAGCCCGCGACGGTCCTGGCCGGTCCGGCACTGGAAGGGTCGGTGGTGGATATCGCGACCCTGCGCGCCTGGGTCTCCGGGGCGAAGGGATAGCCGGCGCGCCGGCTCAATCGTTTTCGCGCGGCGGCAGGCGCGGGTCCTCGATCTCGGTCCCGTCGAGCATCTGGGTATCCAGCAGGAAGCCGACGGCGGCGTCGCTGACCCCGTTGATCACGAACTGCACGGCCAGGACCGCGAGAATCAGACCGAACACCTTGGTCAGGATGTCCTTGCCGGTATCCCCGAGGAATTTCACCAGATAGCGCGAATGGATCATCGCGTAGTAGCACGCGACCATGCAGGCCAGCACCGCCAGGAACACGAGGACCAGGTGATAGATGGTGGGGGCCTCGCTGGTCAGGATCATGACCGTCGCAATCGCCCCGGGCCCGCTCATGAACGGGATGGCCAGCGGGATGACCGAGATGTCCTCGGTCACCTGCCCCTTGTCGGCCTTCACTTCCTCGGCGGTCTCGCGCTCGCTGGCCGCCTTCTGCCGGATCATGCCGATCGCGATGCCGAACAGGATGATGCCGCCGGCGATGCGGAACGCCGCCAGCGTGATCCCGAACAGCTGGAAGATCACCCCGCCCAGCAGTGCAAAGGCGAACAGCAGGGCCGTGGCGACCTTGACCGAGCGCAGGGCGGTGGAGCGGCGCTTCTCCTCGGAGGCGCGCGGCAGCATCGCGGTGAAGATGAACGCGGTCGTCAGTGGATTCACGATGACGAACACCGCGAGGAACGTGACGATCAGGTATTCGAGCAATACGAGCATGGCTCTAGCTTAGGCAGAATGGGGTGTCGTTGCGAGGTCCTCCGTGGGGGTGCCACTGAGATCGTTCCGCACACCGTCATTGCCAGGGCCCGTGGCGATCGTTCGCCAAGTCCCCGAGTGCCATGGGCCTTCCGGACGGATTGCCGCGTTGCTGCGCTCCTCGCAATGACCCATACGACTACCCGTCATTGCGAGGCCCCGGAGGGGGCGTGGCAATCCCTGGAATGCCGCACGCCGTCGGAATCCGGTGGTTTCAGAGGTGGATCGCCACGTCGTGGCGTTCCAGGCGATGATGGGGCGTGCGTGCATGGGCATGGATCGGGTCCGATCGTTATACTCTGCGCGCATGAAGAAACGCCTGCACCCGGAATCCTTCCCGACCCTCGAGCACTTCGTCGGCAATACGCCGTTGGTGCGCCTGCAGCGCATGGCGGCGGATCTGCCGTCCACCGTGCTGGTGAAGCTCGAGGGCAACAACCCCGCCGGTTCGGTCAAGGACCGGCCCGCGCTGAACATGATCCAGGCAGCCGAGCGCCGCGGCGACATCCAGCCTGGCGATACCCTGATCGAGGCGACCAGCGGCAACACCGGCATCGCGCTGGCGATGGTCGCGGCGATGAAAGGCTATCGCATGATCCTGGTGATGCCGGACAACATGTCCGCCGAGCGCCGCGCCTCGATGAAGGCCTTCGGCGCCGAGCTGCTGCTGGTCTCGCGCGAGGAGAGCATGGAGGGCGCGCGTGACCTGGCGGATCGCTTAGAGGCCGAGGGCAAGGGCCGGGTGCTGAACCAGTTCGGCAACCCGGACAATCCGGATGCGCACTACATCGGCACCGGGCCGGAAATCTGGCGCGATACCGAGGGCACGGTGACCCATTTCGTCTCCGCGATGGGGACCACTGGCACCATCATGGGCGTGTCGCGCTATCTCAAGGAACGTGATCCGGAGGTGCAGATCGTCGGCGTGCAGCCGGCCGAGGGGGCGTCCATCCCTGGCATCCGGCGTTGGCCGGAGGCCTATCTGCCGACCATCTTCGAGGCCTCGCGGGTGGACCAGACCGTGGACGTGACCCAGGAGGAGGCAGAGGAGACCATGCACCGATTGGCCGTCGAGGAGGGCATCTTCGCCGGGGTCTCTTCCGGTGGTTCGGTGGCCGCCGCGTTGAAGCTGGCGGCGCAGACCGAGGGTGGCACCTTCGTCGCGATCATCTGTGACCGCGGCGATCGCTACATCTCCACCGGCGTGTTCCCCGCATGAGTGCACCGGTCCTGATTTTCGATCTCGAGACGGTCCCGGATATCGAGGGCGCGCGCCGCCTGCACGACTTCGAGGGGCTGAGCGATCACGAGGTTGCCGAGGCGATGTTTGCGTTGCGCCGTGCCCAGACCGGCTCCGATTTTCTCAAGCATCCGCTGCATCGCATCGTGTCCATCGGCGTGCTCTACCAGGGCGGCGACGCCCTGAAGCTCTCCGCCTTCGGCCGCGAGGGCGAGGACGGCCAGACGCCCTCCGAGGCCGAACTGCTGCGGCAGTTCTTTGACGTGATCGACAAGCGCACGCCACAGCTCGTTAGCTGGAACGGCGGCGGCTTCGACCTCCCGGTGCTGCATTACCGCGCGCTGGTCAACGGCGTGCAGGCCCCGCGCTACTGGGAGCAGGGCAACGACGACCGCGAGTTTCGCTACAACAACTACCTGTCGCGCTTCCACTGGCGCCATGTGGACCTGATGGACGTGCTGGCGGGCTTCCAGGGCCGTGCGGTCACCAGCCTCGACATGATGGCCAGCCTGCTCGGCTTCCCCGGCAAGCTGGGCATGGATGGCTCGAAGGTCTGGCCGGCCTGGCGCGACGGGCGTCAGGCCGAGATCCACGACTATGTCGAGCACGACGTGCTGAATACCTACCTGGTCTGGCTGCGCTTCGAATACATGCGCGGCAACCTGACCGACACGGCCCTGGCCAGCCGGCAACAGCAACTGGCCGAGTACCTGGAGGGCAGTGGTGCGGCGCACCACCGTGAATTCCTCGACGCCTGGCAGCCTGCCGGGACCGACACCTGATGGCACGCATCGACAAGACCCCGTTCGAGGCCCGGATCGAGGAGGTCACCCTGGACGGCCAGGGTGTGATCCGTCGCGAGGGCAAGGCCTGCTTCATCCACGGTGTGCTGAAGGGCGAGCGCGTCATGGCGGTGCAGACCGGGCGCAAGCGCCGTTTTGATACGGCCGAGGTGGTCGAGGTGCTGGAACCGGCCGTGGGGCGGGTCGAGCCGCCCTGCGAATTCTTTGGCCTGTGCGGTGGCTGCAAGCTGCAGCACGCCTCCGTCGAGACCCAGCGTGAAATCAAGGAACAGGCCCTGTTCGACGCGCTGGAACGCATCGGCCACGTGACGCCGGAGGCGCGCTTCGAGCCGCTGACCGCCGACACCCTGGGTTATCGCCGCACCGCGCGGCTGGGGGCCAAGCACGTGCCGAAAAAGGGCGGGGTTCTGGTCGGCTTTCGCGAGCGCGGCAGCCCGTATCTCGCCCAGATGACCCACTGCGAGGTGCTGCATCCGGCAGTGGGTGGGCGTATCCAGGCGCTGCGCGAATTGATGGACGGGCTGGAGGCGCGCGACCGCCTGCCGCAGATTGAGGTCGCGGTGGATGACGACGAGCGTGTGGCGTTGATCTTCCGCAACCTCGATCCGCTGTCGGAGGCGGATACCCAGTGCCTGTCCGACTGGGCCGAGGCCGAGGGCATCCAGGTGTATCTGCAGCCGGGCGGGGCGGACACGGTGGAGCCGCTGGCCGGGCCGATCGAGCCGCTGATCTACCGCCATCCGGCCTACGGCGTGTCGGTGCCCTTCATGCCGACCGATTTCATCCAGGTGCATGCACAGATCAACCGCAAGATGGTGCCGCAGGCCCTGGAGGCGCTGGACCTGCAACCGGGGCAACGCGTGCTGGACCTGTTCTGCGGGCTGGGCAACTTTACCTTGCCGCTGGCACGAACCGTGACCGAGGGCGAAGTGGTCGGCGTCGAGGTGGACGACGCGATGCTTGCGCGGGCGCGTGCGAATGCCCGCGACCAGGGCATCGCCAATACCCGCTACGAGCGCGCCGACCTGGACGATGTGGAGGCGCTGAAGAACGCCGCCTGGCTGGGGGAGGACTTCGACCGGGTGCTACTGGATCCGCCGCGCACCGGCGCGGCCGCGGTGATCGAGGCACTGGCCCCGCAGCGGATCGAACGCCTGGTCTATGTGTCCTGCAACCCGGCGACGCTCGCCCGTGACGCCGAGCGTCTGGTGCATCATCATGGCTATCGCCTGGAGCGGGCCGGGATCATGGACATGTTCCCGCACACTGCCCACGTGGAATCCATGGCCGTGTTCCGGCGCGCCTGACGCGCTTCGATACTTTAGGGGAATTGCATGCTGGAGATCGTACAAGCGGGTGGGTGGCTGATGCTGCCGATCCTGCTGTGTTCCGTACTGGCCGTGGCCATCGTGCTGGAGCGGCTGTGGACGCTGCGCCGCTCGCGGGTCGTGCCGCCGCGCCTGCTGACCTCGGTGTGGGAGCAGATGCGTACGCAGGGGCTCAAGCTGGACGATATCCAGCGTCTGCGTGCGGGTTCCCCGCTGGGGGCGATCCTGGCTGCGGGTCTCGCGACCCATGACCGCGCCCGCCAGATCACCCAGGAGAGCATTGAAGAGGCTGGCCGCCGCGTGGCCCACGAGCTCGAGCGCTACATGAACACGCTGGGCACGATCTCGATGATTACCCCGTTGCTGGGCCTGCTGGGCACCGTGGTCGGGATGATCGAGGTGTTCACCGTGATCACCGAGATCGGCGTCGGCAGCCCGCGCGATCTGGCCGGTGGCATCTCGCAGGCCCTGATTACCACCGCGACCGGGATCGGCGTGGCCATCCCGGCGCTGGCCTTTCATCGCTACTTTCGTGGCCATATCGACGAACTGGTGCTGGAGATGGAGCAGGAGGCCACCAAGCTGGTCGAGGTGATCCATGGCGAGCGCGAGGCCGGTGCGGTCGAGGGCGGGGCCACGGCGTGAACTTCCGTACGCCAAGCCGGCAGGAAGAGCCCGGCGTCAATCTGACGCCGTTGATCGATGTGGTGTTCCTGCTGCTGATCTTCTTCATGGTCTCCACCACGTTCGATCAGCACGCGGACATCGAGCTGACCCTGCCCTCGGCCGACCGCGAGGCCGAGGCCGTGGAGCGCGCGTGGATCGACATCATCGTGGACGCGAACGGGAACTACTTCATCAACGGCCAGGAACTGATCAACCGCCGCGCCGAGACCCTGGAGCGTGTGCTCTCAGAGGCCCGCGAGGGCCGCGAGGACGACCCGGTGCTGATCCGCGCGGACGCCAATGCCACCCACCAGTCGGTGGTGCGCGCGCTGGATGTCGTCGGCCGCCTGGGTATCACCTCGGTCTCCATCGCCACCTTGGGTGATGCCGCCGATGACGACTGACGACCAGCACCCACAGCATCTCGACTCCGGCTGGGCGGTTTATCGTCGCCTGCTTGGCTACGCCTTTGTCTACTGGCCGCTGCTGGCAATTGCGACGGTGGCGATGCTCGGCATGGCGGCGACCGAAGCGGGCTTTGCCGCGCTGATGAAGCCGCTGATGGACGAGTCGTTCGCCGAGGGTGATTCACACCCGCTGATTCCGTGGATTCCGGTGGTGCTGATCGGCTTGTTTCTGATCCGGGGCGTGGCCGAGTTCGGTTCGGTCTACGCGATGCGCTACGTCGGGCGGCAAGTCGTCAAGCGCCTGCGCGAGGAGTTGTTCGAGCGTCTGTTGCACATGCCGGTGCAGCGCTTTCAGGAGCAGAGCAGCGGCGAGCTGATCTCACGCGTGACCTACAACGTGGAGCAGGTTGCGACGGCCGCCACCGACGGCTTCAGCACCCTGGTGCGTGACACCCTGACGATTATCGCGCTGCTGGCATGGATGTTTTGGCTGACCCCGAGCCTGACCCTCACGATCCTGGTTATTGCGCCGGTGATGGCCATTCTGGTGCGGGTGGTGACCAAGCACTTCCGGCGTATTTCGCATCGCCTGCAGTACAACATGGGCGATGTGACGCACGTGACGCAGGAGGTGATCGAGGGCCACCGGGTGGTGCGCATCTTCGGCGGCGAGACCTACGAGCGCGAGCGCTTCGAGGACATCAATGAGCGCAATCGCCGTCTGCACATGCGTATGGAGGGTATCAAGGCCGCTTATACCCCGACCATCCAGTTCCTGGTGGCGGCAGTACTGGCTTTCGTGATCTGGGTGGCGACCTCCGATTTCGGCGATGACACCGTCACTGCCGGCACCTTCGTGTCATTCCTGACCGCCATGCTGTTGTTGCTGAGCCCAATTCGCCGGCTTTCGATGATCAACGCGACCCTGCAGCGTGGGATCGCGGCCGGGCAGAACATCTTCGCCGTGCTGGACGAGACGCCGGAACGTGACACCGGGCACGTACCGCTGGATCGTGCCGAGGGGCACCTGGTGTTCGCCGACGTCGCTTTTCGCTACGGTCCGGAAGGCCCCGACGTGTTGAAGGCGGTCTCCTTCGAGGTGAAGCCGGGCGAGAACGTCGCGCTGGTCGGCCGCTCGGGCAGTGGCAAGACCACCTTGGTCAACCTGCTGCCACGTTTCTATCACCCGACCGAGGGCCGCATTGTGCTGGATGGTCACGACCTCGAGACGATCCGTCTGCGCGACCTGCGCCGTCAGATCGCCTATGTCGGTCAGAACGTGACCCTCTTTGCGGATACCGTCGCGGCCAATATCGCGTACGGGCGGCCCGAGGCGAGCGAGGCGGAGATCCGCGAGGCTGCCCGGGCGGCGCATGCGCTGGAGTTCATCGATCGCCTGCCGGATGGGATGCAGACCCTGGTCGGCGAGAATGGCACACGGCTGTCCGGCGGCCAGCGCCAGCGTCTGGCCATCGCCCGGGCGCTGCTTCGGGATGCACCGATACTGATCCTGGACGAGGCGACCTCGGCGTTGGACAACGAATCTGAACGTCAGGTGCAAGCCGCTCTGGACGCACTGGTGAGCACCCGTACCACGCTGGTGATTGCCCACCGTCTGTCCACTGTCGAGGGCGCCGACCGTATTCTGGTGATGGATAACGGCCGTGTGGTCGAGACCGGACGGCACGACGAGTTGATTGCCCTCGGCGGGGTTTACACGCTCCTGCACCGCCTCCAGTTCCGCGAGGAGGTGGGGGATGCGGGGTGATGCAGGAGGTTACGGCGCTCGGCGGTTTGCGGTCTGGGGCGCGACCTGGCGCGATTATCGTCGCGGTGAGGGGAACCGTGCGCGGGCCCGTCGGGGCTTCCTGACGCCGCCCGACGAGCGGGGGCGGCTGGTCTGGATCAAGGCCGGCGGCACGCCCGAGGAGGTGCGCCTGGGGATTGAACTGCTCGGCGCGGTGCGTGACAAGCGCCAGGATGTACGCATCGTCCTGACCTTCGAGCAGGACTACCCGGCACTCTTTGAACGCCACATGCAGCCGTTTCGCAAGGTGGGCGTGGGCTATGGGCCCTGTGACCGTCCGCGGGTGGTGCGCCGGGTGCTCGAGCGTTTTCAGCCCCACGGCATCCTGCTGGCCGGCGGTCAGGCCCCGGTGAACCTCCTGCAGGCGGCCGAGGTTCCGGTGATCGCGGTCAATACCGAGCCGCCTGCCTGGGCAGTGCCTCCGGTCGTGCGCCACTGGCCGGTCGATCCGGCCGGGGCGCTTGCGTGGCCGGAGGCCGCGTTCGAAGCGGCCCTGGCGCCCGCCGACCCGCAGGCGCGATTTGTCGAGGCCCAGGCCGACGTGGTTCTGCGCGCATTGGTCGGGGGTAACGTGGAGCGCCTGTGGTGGTGGCACGGCACGTCGGAGCAGTGGCCCGCCTGGCGCACGGCCTGGCAGGCCTCCGGCCGGGGGCGCAGCGATATCCTGCTGGCGAGCCTATGCGGGGATGCGACCGAGGCCGGGCTGCCCGGCGCGGATCTGGCAGTCTCGGCCTGGGATCGTTCCGTTTTGGCACCGGGGACTATCCTGCATCTGGATGACCGACGCTGGTTTGCCGCTGCGGCCAGCGCCGCCCATGCGGTGCATCTCGCTGCGTCGGATCGCCAGGCCCTGTGGCAGGGGCTGGCCGGCGGTGCGGCGGTGAGCCTGGGCGAGGCCCCGGCGGCGGCGTTGCCCTGCGCGGTGCTAGGCGAACCCGCTGCGGTGCTGGAGGCCTGGCAGCGGTTGAGCGCCGACCCGGCCGCGCGGCGTCAGCAGGGGGATGCGGCGCGGCGGCGCTTCTGGGACGAGCGGCGCCAGGTGGATGCCAATTTCGATGCTGTTCTGCAGCAGGTTTGGGACTGGTAGTCATGGGGTCGTTTCAGGCGTGGCTGAGCGCCCGGTTGTGGGATCAGTGGAGCCAGCGCGGGCCGTTCGCCGCCGCGATGTTCCCGTTGTCGTTGGCCTACGCTGGGCTTGCCGAGTGGAATCGCCAGCGCCAGGAGCAGGCGCGACGCGATATCTCCATCCCGGCGCGCGCGGTGATCGTGGTGGGCAATCTGACCCTGGGCGGCAGCGGGAAGACACCGATGACGGTGTGGCTGGCCAAGCGCCTGCGCGCCGCTGGCTATCACCCCGGCATTGTCAGTCGCGGCTATGGCGGGCGTGGGGATGTGGCCGGGATCGCGGTGACGGCCGATTCCGATCCGGTGGTGGTGGGCGACGAGCCGTTGCTGATCGCCCGGCGCGCGGGCGTCCCGGTGCAGGTGGATCGCGACCGGGTGCGCGGGGCGCGGGCGCTGACCGATCAGGGCGTGGATGTGGTGATCGCAGACGATGGCATGCAACACCATCGTCTGCCGCGCGATATCACGATCCTGATGGTCGATGGGAGACGCCGCTTCGGCAATGGGCTTTGTCTGCCGGCGGGGCCGTTGCGAGAGCCGAAGCGGGCCCGGGAACGGGCCGATTTCGTGATCGTGACTGGTGGCGAGGCGGGCCCCGGCGAGATCCCGATGGAACTGGTCCCGTCCAGTCGGTTGCAGCGGGTGGACGGGGCGGAGGAGGCGCGCAAGCCCCACCGCTTTGCCCGGCGCGATGCCCACGCCATCGCCGGGATCGCGGATCCGGAGCGCTTCTTCCGCACCCTGGAAGCGGCGAAGATCGGTATCATTCGGCATCCGTTTCCTGATCACCATCGTTTCCTGCCGCATCAGATCCGCTTCGATGACGAGTTGCCGGTTCTGATGACGGAGAAGGATGCCGTAAAATGCCGGTCGTTTGCGCAGGATAATCACTGGTACTGGCCGATCGCGGCCCGGTTGCCAACCACTTTCGAGCCGGCGCTACTCGCGCGCCTGGAGACGGTCAGTCGGCTCAAACACCTGGGGTAATGCATGGACAAGCGTCTGCTCGATATTCTGGTCTGCCCGGTTACCAAGGGTCCACTCAAGTACGATCGCGAGAATCAGGAGCTGATCTCCGTCTCCGCCGGTCTCGCCTATCCGATCCGGGACGACATCCCGGTGATGCTGGAGGACGAGGCGCGCAGTCTCTCCGAGGACGAGAAGGAACGCTGGCGCGAGGCCTGAGCATCCGCATGACGGGCTTCGTCGTGGTGATCCCGGCACGCATGGCCTCCAGCCGTCTGCCGGACAAGCCGCTGGCTGCGGTGGCCGGGCGCCCACTGATTGCGCATGTGATCAGCCGTGCGCAGGAGAGCGCCGCCACTCGCGTGATCGTCGCCGCGGATGACGAACGCATCCTGGCAGTGGCGCGCCAGTGCGGGGTCGAGGCCTTCCTGACCGATCCCGCGCTCCCTTCCGGCACCGACCGCATCGCGGCTGTGGCCGCCGCCGAGGGCTGGGGCGACGAGTCCATCGTGGTCAACCTGCAGGGCGACGAACCGCTCACCCCGGGGGCGCTGCTGAATGACCTGGCGGCCCTGCTCGAACAGACCCCGCAGGCGGATATGGCCACCCTGGGCGTGCCGATCCGCTGCGCGGAGGATCTGGCCGACCCCAATCAGGTGAAGCTGGTGACCGACCGCAACGGCCGGGCCCTGTATTTTTCGCGTGCCCCGATCCCCTGGGACCGCGAGGCGCGCCGGGCGGGGCAGCCGCCCTCGGTCGACCATGCCATCCGGCACCTGGGGCTCTATGCCTACCGCGCCGGCTTCCTGCGGCGCATGAGTGCCGAGCCGCCCGCGCCGCTGGAGCAGTTGGAGCAGCTGGAACAGCTACGCGCGCTGGACATGGGGGCCTGGATCCAGGTCGGTCGCCGCGCCGAGGCGCACCCGCCTGGCGTGGATACCCCCGAGGACCTGGACCGCGTGGACGCCTTTCTTTCGGGCACGGCCCGCGTGTAACGCGCAATCGGGCTTCTACCGCCTGCCTGCGCGGAAGCCAGCTCGCAGATGAAGGGGGCGTTGCGGAGCTTCCGTTTCCGTCAGGACCGGCGCACCCAGTCACCTATTGGTTGTCGGGGTGGGTCGGGTCGAGGGCGGCCAGCAAGGCCTCGTGCTCCAGTCGCGCATCCTCGATCTCGTCGAGCACCCCATCCACGTCGGGGGTCTCTTCGCTGTGCACAAAGTGCCCGGTCAGGGGTGTTTCCGGAGTCAGGTCACCGTTCGCGAACAGGTCCCACATCTCGTGGGCGTACTGCGTCTCCAGCAGCGTGGGGTCCGCGCGGCCGAAGGTTGTGCGCATGTTGTTCACGTCCCGCTGCAGCATGCGGAATGCGCTGTTGTTGCCGGCGGCGTCGACGGCCTGGGGGAGGTCGATGATGACGGGCCCGTGCGCGTCCACCAGTACGTTGTACTCGGACAGGTCCCCATGGATCAGGCCGGCGCACAGCATGCGCTGGATCTGGCGGATCATGAATGCGAACCACTCGCGTGCTGTCTCTGGGTCCAGTTCGACTTCGTGCAGCTGGGGTGCGGTGTTGCCGTCGGCGTCCAGCACCAGTTCCATCAACAGGACGCGGTCGAATACGCCGTAGGGGACGGGCACTCGAACGCCCGCGTCGGCAAGGCGGTAGAGCGCCTCGACTTCCGCGTTCTTCCACTGCGTCTCCTCGACCTCGCGGCCGTGACGCCCACGTCGGGCCATGGCCCGCGCATCGCGGCTGCCGCGCACCTTGCGGCCTTCCTGATACTCGGCCAGTTTGTGGAAGCCGCGATGCTTGGCTTCCTTGTACGCCTTGGCACAGCGTGTCGCACCCCCGCTGCGGACGAGGTAGATGTTCGCCTCCTTGCCGCTTTGCAGCTGCCCGAGGACGGTATCAATGACGCCGTCTTCGATCAGCGGCTGGAGGATCTTGGGGATTTTCATAAGCGCGTACGGGGTTGGCGAAACGAAAGACGCCGACCTGGGGGGAACCCCGGAGGCCGGCGTCGTGCGTTCCAAAACGGTTGGGTCAGGGCAGAAAGATCTTGGGTTTGCGCTTCTCCGCCTTGGCGGTGCGTTTTTCCATCAGTGTCTTTTCGGCCTTCTTCTTGCTGTCGCGCTTACGATCCATGGTCTTCATGGGGTGGGTCCTCTGGGGCGCCGGACGGATCATCCGGCTGATTGCGTGCCCGTTTCTGCTGACGTTTTTCTTCCTGCTTGGCGGCTTTCTTCAGCTCGCGCTGGCGCTTTTCGTATTGGTAGTTCGGTTTGGCCATAGGGCAGCAGGGTCTCCATTGGGGTGTCGCCAGCGAGGCGGGGTCACGAAGCGTTGTCTCTCCACAATAGCACCGAAACATTGTCATGGGGGCAAGCGCACGAAGAAGGGCAAGGAGGCACCTGGCGTTTCCTTCCCCGTGCCGTTCAGGCGGGCGGGTGCAATCCGCCTTGCAGGGCGCGGGCCAGGGCCTGGCCTTCGCGGATGGCCCGTTCCGGTGTGGAGTGGTGCGGTTTGAGGGTCGCGATCACGCGGTGTTCGAGCTCGGCCTCGGTCAGGACCGGGTTCGGGTCGATATAGCCGTTGTTGGTAAGCCATTCGGACAACCGTTCGCGGGCGCTGCTCTGGAAGCGCTTGACCGTACCGTTTTCCAGTTCGCTCAGGAGCTGTTCGCCGTCGCCATTCAGCTGGTTCGCAAGGTCGGAGACGGCGTCGATGAAGGTCGCACTGACGGCCTCGGAGGCCTCCAGGGCCGCGCGGTCTACCGGGCGCCCGCGACCCCGGCGCCAGGCGCGAGTCCAGGCGCGGGCGGCCTCACTACGGGCCTGTAGCGTCTGAAATTCCGGTGGTTCCAGCAGGGAGTCGGCGGGGCCTTGTAGCAGGGATTCCAGCGCGCCCAGGCGATCCACCCCCAGCTCCAGCAGGCGCTGCAACAGTTCCAGACGGTCTCGCAGCAGGTGAAACAGATGGATACCGGCCGGATCCTGCCAGGGGTCGATCAGGGGGATGCCCCCAATCCGCTGCGCGTAGTCCTCGGGCGCGTCGCTGCCGGGGGCGGGTACCGCTTCGGGTTCCGGAAGGCTCAGCTGCTCGTGGCTACCCAACGCTTGCTGTCCCCAGCGGCGTGCGGCCAGGTCGATGATCTCGACGCTGGACTCCTGTGCCTGCCAGTAACGCGCGTCTTCGGGCTGGGCGGTCAGGTAGAAAACCTGTCGGCCGGCCTCGTGGGCCAGAGCCTGCAGGCTTTCGGCCACTGCCCGGAAGCGGTCCGGGTCCGCCGTTCCCAGCGCCTCGTCGAGGATGAGCGGGAGCGCGCTGCGCCCGCGTTCGGCCTCCAGCGCAAAGGCGATGCGAACGGCGAGCAGAAGCTGCATCCGCGTCCCGCTGGAGAGTTCCGTGAGCGAGCGGGTGGCCCCGCTGGCGGTCTCGCGGGCGCTGAACCGGGCCGAGGCATGGGGCGAGAACTGAAGTTCGTAGTGATGCCGTGTGAAGCGCCGGAACCACTCGCGGGCCTGGCGCAGGGCCGCGGGCTGCACCGCCTGTTCGTGTTCCATCTCGACCTGGTCCAGCAGCAAGTTTCCGGCCGTGGCGAACAGGGCCTGGTCGAGTCGCTGGGCCAGGGCGTCGCGGGCGAGTTCGCGGCGGGCGCGGGCGGTTTCCAGCTGGCGTTCATGGCCGGCGCGGTCGATGGCCGCTTCGATGTGGGCGATCTCCTCGCTCAGCCGGTCGCGTTCCGCCGCCTGGTCACGCAGTGTCTGAAGCTTCGATTCCAGGGGTTCCACGGCATTGGCCTCGACCGCCTCCAGCAAGTCTGCGCGGTCCTCGAGGTGGCGGCGGCGTTCGCGTTCGCGTTCGCGCACATTACTCAGTTGCTCGCTTAGCTCCTGCCAGTCGGGCCACAGGCGCAGCCTCTCGCGCAGGGTCGATTCATCGTCATTCTCCAGGCCGGCCGCTGCGTACTGGGCGGCGATCTGCTCCCGCGTGCGATCCGCGTCCGCTTGCAGGCGTTCGAGTTCGCGCTGGGTGGCCTTTTCCTCGCGCTGTGCGGTGTCCCGCGTCTGCAGCCGGGCGGCTAGACGGTCCAGCCGCTGGGCCAGGGCATCCGCCGAAGGGTCGGGGTCCGGAGGGGCCACGGCATAGCGGGTGAGAAAGGCCATGACGGGTGCCCGGGTCGCCTCCAGATCGGCTGTCAGGCGTTCCTGCTCTGCCCGGGCCGTGTTCACGGCCTGGCGGGCCCGGTCATGGTTCGCGGTCAGGTGGATCCAGCGCTGCAGCGAGGCATCCATGCAGGCGGGGTCGAAGCCGACCTGCCGGGCAATATCCTTCAGGCGCATCTCTTCGTGCTCGCGGGCGGCGCGCCGTTCTTGCAGTTCCCGCTCGAGTCGAGCGCGGCGCTCCGCTGCTCGCCGCGCGCCCTCCGCGGTTTCCAGTTCGCGCTCCAGGTGGGCCAGGCGCTCGCGGACCGCGTCGGTCGCCCAGTCCGTGGGCAGCGCCAGACCGGTATCGCGGAAGCGTGCCTTCGCAGCCTCGCGGGGTATGTTGTCGGTCGCCGGGCGAGCGGCGATGTAGGCGCCCCAGGCGACCGGGAGCGCGAGTACGGCGAAGGCGGGGTGTACCAGCACCGCCGCGGTGCCAATGGCGCCGCCCGCCGCGAGCAGGGCGATCCCGGCGGCGAACCGGCGCAGGCCGGTCCAGGGGGCGGGGCACGGGGATCCCAGCCAGTGCAGTAGCTCGTCGCGGCCCCGTCGCAGTGTGTCGGGGGTGGGCCGGGTGTCGTCAGTCGGAGGCAGGGAGGCGAGTTCGTCTTCCCGTTGCGCGATGCCGGCCTGCAGCCCACGCAGGGTTTCCAGGGCCTGTTCCACAGAGTGGAGCGTGGCGGGGTCCAGGGCCGGAGCCGCCTCTGGTGTGCCCCCCAGTTCTTCGGTTGCCTGGCGCAGTGTCGCCTGTGCCTCGTGCAGCGCGCTCGTCGCCTGTTCCAGCCCCCTCTCCAGCTCCAGCAGCCTGCGTGCCACGGGGCGTTGATCATCCACGCAATCCGCATCCAGCTCGGGGTCCGCCAGTCCGGCTCCCTCGCGGCGCTGGCGCGCATCCTCGAGTCGTTCACGGGCCTGTTGTTGTTCGTGTTCCAGGCGTCGCAACTCGTCCTGGAGTGGGGCGAGGCGTTGCAGTTCGTCGCCGCGGAGCCTGTCCAGACCGGGAGGCAAGGCCGCCATCCGGGTCTCCAGATCCCGGTGTTCGCGTCGGGCCCCCAGCAGGTCCAGGGCGCGTTCGTACTGATCGGCGTCGTGGGCAGCGCGCTGGGTCTGCTGGCGTTGCGCCTTCAGGTCGGTCAGGCGCTGTTCGTCGTGCTGCAGGCCGCGTTGCTGCTGACGGCGCTCGCGCAGTTCCTGTTCCGCAGCCGTCAGCGCCTGGGACTCGCTACGGGCATGGGTCGTCTTCAGGCTCAGTGCGGGATCGTCGCGCAGGGCGGGCAGGTCGTAGCCACCGGCCAGTTCGCGGGCCAGCCGCAGGCCGATCTCCTGCTCGGTGCCGTGGTCGGCGTTCAGCAGATCCTCGATGCGCAGGGTGTAGCAGTCGATGAAGCGATGATCCGGCAGTGGGGGCGCCTCGACGCGTTCGCCATTGCGGGACCAGGACAAGTCGGTCCCCAGCCGATGGGCCTGTAACGGGCCCTGGGCATCGACGAATGTCGCCTCGATGTGGACTCCGGTCTGGCGCAGTTCCTGGGCATACAGGGCGGCTCGCAAGGCGCGCACGAGGCTCGATTTTCCGGACGCGTTGGGCCCGATGGCCACGTTCACGCCCGGCCCCAGGGCGTCCAGGCGGAACCCAGGATGGATGCCCGGCAGACGGACGATATCCAGTGAGTCCAGTCTCATGCGGCCCTCACGCTTCGCTCTCGCGCTGGAGCAGCAGCCGGTCAAGGGCGTGCAGGGCGGCCGCTTCCAGGTGGCGGGCGATCGCCTCGTCATCCGGGCCCTCCGGGACGAGGGCGCGATAACGCGGGTCATGAATCACCTGGGCGAGCGGACCCCGGGCCCTCTCCAGGAGTGCGCGGCGGGCCGCGTTGTCCGGGCCTTGCAGCAACTGGAGTTTGCGGGCCAGCAATGCGGCGGGATCGCTGCCCGCGGCGAGTTCCGCCAGGTCCAGGGCGGGCAGGGCCTCCAGGCGCCAGTCATGGACGAAATACAAACGGCCCCCGAGGTCCTGCGGTGTGGCGCGCGGGTCGTCGGCGTACAGGCTGCGCTCCAGCGCATGGCGTTGATCGCTGCGTCCGGTCAACCGCAGGCGGCAGCCGACGGCCGCAGGCCTGTGGCTCCAGGTCTCCAGCTCGGCATGGAGGGCGCCCAGTGCCTCGGTCACCCGGTGGTGGATATCGGCCGCTTGCTGCAGGCCATCCACGGCGATCTCGAGGGTATGCCAGGACAGCGGTGCCAATGGAATCTGCTCGATCGCGAGGTCGCCGCCCGGGGTGATTTCGAGACACCAGGGGCCATGGCGGCCGGGCTCGCCCGGATCCATGCCGCTCAGGGAGCCCAGATAGCCCATCGGTCGGGGCGCGGCGAGCGCATCGGGGCGATGGATGTGGCCCAGTAGCCAGGCCTCGACCGGGGCGGCCGCCAGGTCGCTGCTGCGCACGGGGGCGTGCGGGCTGCGGGACTGGTCACGATCGCAGTGCAGGAGCCCGACGGTGGGGCAGTCAGTGGGGGCGGGAAAATCGCCTTCCAGCGGACTGGTGGTTACGCGCGCTTCGGGGAACGACCAGCCCGCAATCCGTAGACGCTGATCATCATGGCCGCGCAGCTCGCGGGTTTCCCACTGCCCGCCGGCCCCCAGCAGCTCGAAGGCCGGCAGGGATTCGGCCAGTCGTGGCAGGACCTGGACGTCATGGTTGCCGGCGACGCCGAGTACCCGGATGCCCGCCTGGGTCAGGCGCTCGACACCCGCCCTCAGGTCGCGGTAGGCCTCGTAGAAGTCGTCCTCCTGTTCGACCACGTCGCCGGCCAGCAGCACCGCGTCGATGCCCTGTTCCACGGCGTAGTCGACCGTGCGGCGCCAGGCCGCGGCCGGGCCGAGGTTTGCGATGCCCAGCGCCTCGTCCACCGCCGGCGGGATGCGCGAGGGCTGGCGGCCCAGGTGGATATCGCCCACGCACAGGAGCTTCATGGACGCGGGGAGGCGGTCGGGATCATGGGCGCAGTTTGGAAGAATCGCGGACCAAAGCCAATCCCGGAGCGCGGGCATGTGCCCCGGGATTGGCTTTGCCCCCGTAGGAGCCTGCTTGCAGGCGAAACGATGTCTGGGTTTCCCCAACGTTCGCCTGCAAGCAGGCTCCTACAGGGGCGGTGGTGCTCGGGGTCAGGTTTCGAGGCCGAGCTGGCGAGGGAGCTGACCGAGGCGGCCGAGGGTCAGGCAGGGGCGGGGGTGACCGTGTTCCCAGGGGAGCGAGTCGGGGTTGAACCAGGCGGCGCGGAATCCGGCCTGTAGTGCTCCCAGGATGTCCGCGGTGCTGTCGTCCCCGACGTGCAGGATGGCGTCCGGCGTTACGCCCGCCTGTTCGCGGGCCTGGTGGAAGATGCGTGGATCGGGCTTGGCGGCCCCGGCCTCCCCGGCGGCGATGGCAAAATCGAAGTGTCGGCCCAGGGGCGTGCGAAAGACATCCGCGTTACCGTTGCTGATCGCGCCCAGGCGGAAGTGGCGTGCCAGGGTTGCCAGCACATTCTGGGCCTCGGGATAGGGCGTGACCTCGTTGCGCGCCTCCCAGAACACCTGGAAGCCTTCACCCGACAGACGCTCCGGGCAGCAGCCACAGGTTTCGGCCAGTTCGCGCAGCCAGCGCTTGCGCAGGCGGGTCAGGTCGTGGCGTTCGTGGTCGGGGGCCGCGCGCATGAAGGCCATGCGTTCCTGGATCAGGGCATCGGGACCGAAGCGCGCGCACACCTCGGGCGCCTGCTCGCGCAGCCAGGCATAAAAGCGCGCCTCGGCGTGGTGGATGACTGGCATCACCGGCCACAGCGTATCGTCCAGGTCGAAGGTCAGGCAGCGGATGCGGCCGGGTTCGAACGCTTGAGGCCGCAAAGGCTCGGGAGCGGGTGGGTGGTTCATTCGTGCAAGGGTAGCGTGGAAGGGCCGCGCCTCCGACATTCGGATAACACCCTTGGGGGTACTCGCGACATTCTGCGGTCGAAGCGGACTGCTACGCTGGGAAGGCGGAAAGAATAAGGACGAGGAGGTTTTCGGCATGCAACCAACTAATGATTCCAGTGATTGGCCACGCTACAGCCGGGGCCAGCGGGTGGTGCACTGGCTGGTGGCGGTATTGGTGCTGGGCGCGCTGGGCCTGGGCGGGACGATTGGCTGGTTCGGTTTCGAGGGGTTGCAGGCGCGCTTCGGCGAGGATGCGACCAACACCATTTACACCTGGCACAAGAGCTTCGGGGTGCTGATTCTGGCACTGATGCTGGTGCGCATCGGGCTGCGGCTGCGTCACGGCAAGCCGCCCTACGCGGTGGCACTCGCCCGTTGGCAGCGGATTGGCTCGGAGGTGGTGCACGGGCTGCTCTATGTCCTGCTGATCGTGATGCCGGTGATCGGGTGGTGGGCGACCGCGGCCGGGGGCTATCCGGTCCAGCTGGGGCCGTTGATCCTGCCGGGCTTGTTCCCGGAAAACGAAGCCCTTTCGGCGATCCTGTTCGGCTGGCACCAGGCGCTGGGGATGGCCATCCTGATCCTGGCGCTCGGCCATATTGCGGTGGCGCTGTTCCACTGGCGCGTGCGTCGGGATGGTGTGATGCAGCGAATGACCTTCGGTTCGACCCGGCGCTGATTCCGGAGCGTCGATGCTGCGATTGCTGCTGACCCTTGTTGCGCTGAATGCGGTGCTGCTGGGTCTGGAAATCCCGCGCTTTGCGGGGCTTGCACCGTACTGGCTCGCCTGGGAGGCCGTGCTGCTGGTGGGTCTGTTCGTGCTTCTGCCGGCAGGCCGACTGGCGCGGGGGCTGGCGTGGCTGGCGGGCGGGCTCCTGCTGGCGCTGGTGGTGCTGGCGTTGTTCGATGCCCTGACCCGGGCCAGCCTGACCCGGCCGCTCAACGTGATCCAGGACTGGATACTGCTGGATGCGGTGTACCAGTTGGTGACCGGGAATCTCGGCTTGCTGGCCACCGTGTTGCTGGGCACCGTCCTGATTACCGGGCTGATCGTGGTGATCTGGGGAGCGGCTCGGGGCCTGTATGCACTGGGCAGCCGTGCCGCAGGCGCGTGGCGAGTGCCGCTGCCCCTTGCCGTCGGGCTGCTGGCGCTTGGCCTGGTGGGAACGGCCGCCGGCATGCGCGACGTGGCGCCCGCCGGAACGGTGGCGCCGGCGGCTGGGATGGTGCAGCAGCAGATCGCGGCGGGGCAGGAGGCCATCGCGGAGAACCAGGACTTCCGTGCGCGGCTGGCGCGAAGCCGCGAGCAGGCGGGGGGGCGGCCGCTGCCGGGGCTCTCCGGGGTGGACGTGATCCTGGGGCTGGTGGAGTCTTACGGCGTTTCCGCTGTTTTCGACGCGCGCTATGCACCGGTGATCGTGCCGAGCCTCGAGTCGATCGGCGAGGATCTCGACGACGCGGGCCTGCACGTGGTGACCGGCGTGCTGGAGGCGCCGATTGCCGGTGGCCAGTCGTGGCTGGCGCAGGCATCGCTGCTGTCGGGCCTGCAGGTCCGCTACGCTGGGCACTACGACGCGTTGCAGGCCGAACCCCGCGATACCCTAGTGCAGGATTTCCAGACGACCGGGCACCGCACGGCCATGCTCGCGCCGGCGATCCAGCTCGATTGGCCGGAGGGCCGGTGGTTCGGCTGGGACCGGATCGTGGACAAGCACGACTTCGACTACGCCGGGCCACCGCTTTTCTGGGTCACGATGCCGGACCAGTACACCTGGTCGTTCTTCGAGCGCGAGGTGCGTGCGAGGTCGGAAGACCCGGTGTTCGCGATGCTGGCGCTGGTCAGTTCCCATGCACCCTGGACGCCGATCCTGCCGGTTCTGGAAGACTGGGATGCGATCGGAGATGGCGCGATCTTTGACCAGTGGGCCGACCAGGGGCCCGCGCCGGAGACGCTGTGGCGGGACTTTGATCGCGTGCGCGAGTACTACGCGGAGTCGGTGCGCTACTCGCTGGAGGTGACCGGGGCCTACGCCGCCCGGTTTGCCGACGAGGAAACGCTGTTCTTCATGCTGGGCGATCACCCGGCGGCCGCGCTGATTACTGGTCAGGACGCCAGCTGGGCGGTACCGGTCCACGTGATCACGGGCGATCCCGCGCTATTGGAGCCGTTCCTCGAACGAGGTTTCGTTCTCGGCATGCAGCCGCCCGGCGAACACGCCGACTACGGCTTCGATGCGCTTCGGCCCTGGCTACACGAGGCCTTCGGCAACTGACCCGCCTTCGTCTAGCCGCCTGCCTTGGTTGGCTAGGCCTGGTTCAACGTCTGTGTTTCCGTGCCTTCGGTCCACATACTGCCGGGCGCTGACTCGCCAGCGCGCCGCGAGGTCCTTTCTTGCTTGCCCAAGAAAGGACCTCGCGGCGCACCCGGATTTCGCCCGGGAACCTCGCTCCGGACGTGCTGGGCCGGCGGCGCTGAACTCGCTACGCTGCGCTTCGCTCAGACATCCAGCGCCTTCTCCCGGCCCGAGCACCCTTCCGCTAGGGGCTCCATACGGGAGGCGAAGGTCAAAACCGACCGTGTCCCTACGCTTCCGCCTAACCATGGGCATCGGCGCCCGAAAGCCCCCGGCGCCCGCTCCGCGGGCGCGGCACGCAACGGCCACAGGCCGAGCGTGCCTGAGATGTTGGAAGACCTAGCCTCCATCCATGAGCAACATGGTCGGGACCGCTGTTGTCTTGACCTTCCTCCCCGTTGTCGTCGCGCTGAGTGGAGAGGCTTTTCGCGGGAGACAAGGCGCTGGATGTCTGAGCGGAGCCGCAGGCGTAGCGAGTTCAGCGCCGCCCGCGAAAAGCCTCGGAGCGAGGGAAGCCCCGGCCCGCGCAGCGGGCCGGGGTCGCGGCAGTCGGGCGTGTTTCTTGGGTACTTCTTTGCACGAGCAAAGAAGTACCTCGCGGTGCGCTCGCGAGAGAGCGCGTGGCAGGCGGCTGGGCGAAGGCACGTAAACACCGAGCGCCAAACCAGGGCCAGCCAGCAACCGGAAGGCGGCGGACCGGGGGCACCGTAAACACCAGCGACGAACCGGGGGCAGCCCGGGCCTGATGGCAGTGAGTAGGAGCCGGAATCCGGCGGGTCTAGAAGTTTTCGGTGGAGGTGAACAGGCCGACGCGGAGGTCGTGGGCTTCGTAGATCGGGCGGCCGTCGACCTTGACGATGCCGTCGCCGATGCCGAGGACCAGCTTGCGCGAGATCACCCGTTTCATGTCGATGTGGTAGGTGACCTTCTTCGCGGTGGGCAGGACCTGGCCGGTGAACTTGACCTCGCCCACGCCCAGGGCGCGACCGCGGCCCGGGTTGCCGAGCCAGGCCAGGTAGAAGCCAACCAGCTGCCACATCGCGTCGAGGCCGAGGCAGCCGGGCATGACCGGGTCACCCGGGAAGTGGCAGGCGAAGAACCAGAGGTCGGGGTTGATATCCAGTTCGGCGATCATCTCGCCCTTGCCGTACTGGCCGCCGTCGCTGTTGATCTCCAGGACGCGGTCCATCATCAGCATGTTGGGGACCGGCAGCTGGGCATTGCCGGGGCCGAACATGTCGCCGTAGCCGCAGGCCAGGAGTTCGTCGCGATCGTACTGATTCTTCTGCATGGGAGCGCCGCTCGGGGAAAAGGCCGGTATTGGACCGAAACCCGCGCGCAAAAGCAATTGCGGCGGGCGTGGTGGCGCTGACGGGCCGGTCGTCAGGCGTCGGAGGGATACCGTAGCAGGTCCGCGAGGGTGAAGAAGCGATCGCCGCGCAGGTAGCCGGCCTGGATGTCGGCGGTCAGGGCCGTCGGGCGCCCCTTGCCGTCGCGTTCGGCGACCCAGGGGGCGGGCACGGTATCCAGGATGTGCGTGCAGGCCAGGCGCCCGTCATCCAGATGGCTGGCATGGACCGCGCCGGTGCGGCGGTCGCGGAAGGCCGGGAGCCAGCCGGCAGTAAACCCGGCATCCAGCCAGGCGGGGTTCTCGGTGCGGGCCGGGGCGGGTGCCGGCAGGAGGTCGAGGCTGAGCATCGCGAAGTCTCCGGGGATTTAATCCGGATATCGGCGCGGGTAGCGCAAACTTGAGTACGGATCCTTCCGCGCGCCGGCAGGCGTGGAGGCGTTGCGACATAATCGGAGCGCGAAGGCGGAGGTCCGAGTTGCGCTGGAGGGTGCGGGCACCGACCATGCCGTAAAACAATAAGCAAGGGGTCGTCGTGGCGGTCACTGTAATGCTGTGGGTAGTGGGGGTTGTTGTCGCGATTATCGTGCTCGATCTGGCGCGACGGCCGCTGCGGCGATTGCTGGTGGGCCTGACGGGTGGGATTACGCGCCTGGTCTGTGCCCTGCGGCGCCAGGTGCTGCATCTGCGCGATACGGCTCAGCGCTGGCACCAGGCGCATTTGGCGAGGCTGGAGGCGGAGCGCGTCCATGTCGCGGTGCATGCCCTGGAGCGGCGCTACGCTCGGCTGGTGGGCCATGATCTGGCCGAGATCCCCGATCTGCGCCAGCAGGTCCACGAGACGCTGCGCCAGCTGGAGGACGCCTACGCCCGCGACGAGGGGCGCTTGTCCGCCGAGCCGGGCTGGGTCAGCCGGCTGGAGGCGCTGGTGAGCACGCCCGTCGGCGAGAGCCCGCAGGGGCAACGTCTGGCGCAGGACATGCAGGAGACGGTGCTGCGTATCGCTCGCCTGGGTATGGAGGAGCACCGCCAGATGGCCCGTGGCCTGTTGTCGGCGCGCCGCCGCATGGAGGCCCCGTTGCACGAGCTGACCGGGCGCCTGGAGCAAGTTCACCGACGACTGGCGGACCTGCAGCGCCAGGGCGAACGTCTCGACAACGGTCTGACTCGTTGCGAGAGCCGCGACCATCCGGCGCACCGACAGTGGCCGGCGTATGCCCAGGCGGGTAGCCAGTGGCTGCTGGGCGCAGCCGGACTGGCGCTGACGGCGGTCGCAGTGATCGTGTACCAGCGCCTGTTCGACCCGGCCCTGGGCTCGCAATTTCCGGCGTCCATGGAGGCCGGCGGCGTGGCCTTTCCGGATCTGGTGGTCGTGATCCTGTTGGGGGCGGCCGCGGTCTGTGGCTGGCTGCTGGCGGAGGCCCGCGGTGTCTCGCGGCTCTTGCCACAATCCCTGATGGACGGCAGCGACGGCGTGCGCCGTGCCCTGGTGGTGGTGGCTGCGGTGGCATTGGCCGCGCTGACGCTGGTCTCCGGGTTTGGCGGTTTCCACCTGGAGTGGGTGGCTTATCGCCAGGAAATGGTGGATACCCTGCTGGCAGGGAGCGAGGCACCCCCGGTGACGCTGGATCTGTTCGAACAGTCGGTGGGGGCGATCCTGGGACTGGTGATCCCGCTGATCGTGGCGCTGGCACCGATCTGGCTGGTGGGCGTCCTGCAGGCGACCCGAGTGATGCTGGGTGGATTTCTGAGCTTGCTGCTCGCCGTGCTGGCCGGTGTCCTGTACCTGCTGGCGGTGGCGGCGGCGCAGATCCGCCGACTGGCGCCGATGGCGTTTGACCTGCTCACGTTTCCGTCGCGGGTGGTGCGCGAGCAGTTCTTGTAAGGCTCGCGGCAACCGTTATGTGAACTCGATCAACCCCTGGCGCGGCCTGGCACGCGCTGCACGGATACCGCTGTAGAATGCAGCGCCGTTGATCCCTGACGAATCAAGAGATGGCAGAAGACATGACGACGAATGGGTGGCCGATGCGGGTGATGGTGCTGGTTCTGGGCGGATTGCTGATGGTGGCCTGGAGCGGCGCCGCCGCTCAGCAGACCCGGTATATCAGCGAGGAACTGGAGGTCGGCGTGCGTGGCGGTCCGTCGAACCAGAACCGGATCGTCAGCGCAGTACGTGCCGGACAGCCCGTGGCCGTGATGGAGCAGTCCGGTGACGGCTGGAGCCGGGTGCGCCTGCCCAGCGGCAACGAGGCCTGGATCCTGACCCGCTACCTGCAGGACGAGCCGCATTCGCGCGAGCGCCTGGCCGAAGTCGAGGCCGAGCTGGCCGAGATCCGCTCCGGGGCAGATGACCAGGAGGGCCGGATCGCGGAACTGCTGGATCGGCGCAATGCGTTGACCGCGGAACGTGACGAACTGCAGGCACAGCTCGCGGAGATGGAAACCGAGCTGGAAGAGCTGCGTGATATCGCCTCGCGGCCGCAGGAAATCCAGCGCGAGAATCGTCGCCTGGAAGAGAACCTGATCGATGCCCGCGACTCCGCCGATGAGTATCGCCGTCAGGTCGAGGTGATGCAGGCGGACAGTCAGCGCAAGTGGTTCATGACCGGGGCGCTGGTCACTGTGGGCTCGGTGATCCTCGGGGTTGTCCTGACGCGCATCCCCTCGCGCCGCCGTCGCAGCGAATGGAGCTGATATCGGGGTTTTGATCGGCGCTTTCCTGAGACCGGTTCTTTTGGTTTGGCAGGGCCGGTGTCAGCGTGTCTTTCCGGGCTTGCGCGAGGAACATCACGTTTCTTGCGCGCCCCCGGCCGAGTCGGTAGGCTTCCGCGACCGATTTGACCCTGGGGTGCCTTGAGCGGCTCCACGAGTCAGGATTGGAAGGACCCCTCACATGCGCGGTCGCGGCCGCGTGCCTTGGCCCGGAACTGAAAGGACTGAGCTGACCGGATGCTGTACGCAATTCTGTCAACGTTCCTGGTGGCGGCGTTTGCGCCCACGATCCACCGCCTGACCGGCCGCACCAGTGGCTGGGTGCTGGGCCTGTTGCCGGCCGGGCTGTTCGTCTATTTCCTGAGCTTCCTGCCAGCGGTGTCCAGCGGCGAATCCATCGTGCTGGCCTGGCCTTGGCTGCCGGGGCTGGATATCCAGCTCTCGTTCCTGGTGGACGGCCTGTCGCTGCTGTTCGCGCTGCTGATCTCGGGCATTGGCTTCTTCATCGTCACCTACGCCGGGCGCTATCTCGAGAAGGATCGCGACCTCGGGCGCTTCTACGTGATCCTGCTGGCCTTCATGGGCTCCATGCTCGGGCTGGTGCTGGCGGATAACCTGATCGCGATGTTCGTGTTCTGGGAGCTGACCAGTATCACGTCCTATTTGCTGATCGGCTACAACCACGAGAACGCGGATGCCCGCAAGTACGCGCTGCAGGGCCTGTTCGTAACCGTCGGCGGCGGCCTGGCAATGCTCGCCGGCATCATCATGCTGGCGATGGCCGGCGGTTCCTACGAGATCTCCGAGATCCTCTCCAACGGCGACGTGGTGCGCGAGCATGCGCTGTATCTGCCGCTGTTGTTCCTGATCCTGCTCGGGGCCTTCACGAAGTCGGCGCAGGTTCCGTTCCACTTCTGGCTACCGCGCGCGATGGCGGCGCCGACGCCGGTCTCCGCCTACCTGCACTCGGCGACCATGGTGAAGGCAGGCATCTACCTGCTGGCGCGCCTGAATCCCTCGCTCGGTGGCACGGATGTCTGGTTCACCACGCTGGTGTTGGTCGGCTCGGTGACCATGTTCACGGGTGTGTTCCTGGCCTACCGCTCCACGGGCGTGAAAAAGGTGCTGGCGTATTCCACGGTGATGGCGCTGGGCACCCTCACCATGTTGATCGGTATCGGCACCGAAACCGCGCTGATGGCGGCGATGGCGTTCCTGCTGGCGCATTCCCTGTACAAGGGCGCGCTGTTCATGGTCGCGGGCATCCTGGATCACGAGGCCGGGGCCAAGGACTTCCTGCAGACCGGCGGGCTGCGCAGCGCACTGCCGGTGACGGCGGCATTCACGATCCTCGCGGCGTTGTCGCTGGGGGGCGTGATCCCGCTGTTCGGCTTCGTTGCCAAGGAGCTGATGCTGGAGTCGGTGCTTGGGGCTCCGGGTCTGGTCGGCATCCTGACCCTGCTGGCGGTGCTGACCGCGATCCTCGGGGTGGCGGTCGCCGCGATCGTCGGCATCCGGCCGTGGTTCGGGCCGAAGGTGGAAACACCCAATACCCCGCAGCACGACGCCCCGGTGGCGATGCTGGCCGGTCCCGCGGTGCTCGCGAGCCTGGGGCTGATCTTCGGCCTGGGGCCGGGCCTTGCCGACGAGGGGCTGATCAACGCGGCCGCAGCCAGCGTGCAGGGCGCGCCGGTCGACGGCTATCTGTCGCTGTGGCACGGCCTGAACTGGCCGCTGGCGATCTCCGCCTTCAGCCTGTTGGCCGGTGGGGTTCTCTACTGGCGCTGGGAACAGGCGCGCCGCGCGCTGGCCTGGGTCGATCGCGCCGCCGAATACGGCCCGGAGAGGGGCTATTTCAAGATGATGGACGGCCTGGTCTGGCTGTCCGAGTGGCAGACCCGGGTGCTGCAGAACGGCTATCTGCGCTATTACGTGATCGTGATCGTCGTGGTGACCGCGGCTCTGGTCGGGGTCACCGCCCAGCTGTTCGAGGTTGGCGTCGGGTCGTTGAACTTCGAGGGCCTGAAGGTCCACGAGATCGCAATCCTGGCGGTCCTGGTGGCCTCGGCGCTGTTCGCGGTTCTGACCCACTCGCGACTGGGCGCGGTGGCGGCCCTGGGCTCGCTGGGCTTTACCGTGGCGCTGGTCTACGTGCTCTACAGTGCGGCGGATGTCGGCATCACCCAGGTGCTGGTCGAAACCCTGACCGTGATCCTGCTGGTGCTGGTGCTGTTCCGCCTGCCGGGCTTCCTGAACCTGTCGTCCACCGCCTTGCGTGTGCGGGATGCCGGGATCGCGCTGGTGATGGGCGGCATGATCACGCTGCTGATCCTGAGCACCGTGGATGCGCGGCTGTTCGACTCCATCTCGCAGTACTTTATCGACGAGTCGGTGCCGTCCGGTTACGGCCGCAACATCGTTAACGTGGTGCTGGTCGACTTCCGTGCACTGGATACCCTGGGCGAGATTTTCGTGCTGGCGCTGGCGGCGATCGGGGTGTACGCGATGCTTCGTTTCCGCGCGGAGGACCGCCGATGAACATGCATTCCCTGATCCTGCGCACCGCGGGACATTTCCTGCTGCCGCTGCTGCTGCTGTTTTCCGTGTTCCTCCTGTTGCGCGGGCACGACGAGCCGGGCGGCGGTTTCATTGGTGGGCTGGTCGCGGCGGCAGCGATCCTGCTGTACCTGTTTTCGATGGATACCGCGTCGGCACGCAAGGTGCTGCGGGTGGACCCTCGGGATCTTCTGGGTGCCGGCATGGTGCTGGCGGTGATCAGTGCCATTCCCGGCGTGTTTCGCGGGCAGGCCTTCTTTACTGCCCAGTGGTGGGAGTTCACTGCGCCGATCTTCGGCGAGATGAAGCTCTCGACCGTGCTGATTTTCGATATCGGGGTGTACCTGGTGGTCATCGGCTCGGTGCTGACCATCATGCTCAACCTCGCGGAGGCGGAGGACTAATGGAAGTCGTCATGGCCTTCGTGGTCGGCGGTCTCTATGCCGCGGCCATCTACATGATGCTGCGCCGCTCGATCGTGAAGCTGGTGATCGGCCTGGTACTGCTGTCGAATGCCGCCAACCTGCTGATCTTTACCGTTGCCGGCATGACGTCGGGCGCGCCACCACTGATCTCCCCCGGAGATACGGTGCCCGAGGGGGTCGCGGCCGATCCCCTGGCGCAGGCCGTGGTGCTGACGGCGATCGTGATCGGTTTCGGGGTGCTGGCGTTTGCCGTGGTGCTGATCCACCGCGCCTACGAAGTGGTGCAGGCCGATGACATGGACCAGATGAAGGACACCGATCGATGATGATGTCCGTGGCCCTCCCGATCATCGTGCCGCTGCTGGTCGGTGCGCTGTCGGTGATGCTGTGGCGTTCGCACTTCGCCCAGCGTGCCCTCGGCGTGCTCGGAACCGGATTGATGCTGGCCGTGAGCATCTGGCTGCTGGCGGATACCTGGGAACACGGGCACGTGGTGATGGAGATGGGTTCCTGGCCCGCGCCATTCGGTATCGTGCTGGTGTCCGACATGCTGGCGGCGATCATGGTGGTGCTGACCGGCATCATCGGCTTCGCCACGGCGATCTACTCGCTCTCCGGCATTGGCAAGATGTCGGAGAAGTTCGGTTACTACCCGCTGCTGCATCTGCTGCTGGCGGGGGTGAACGGTGCGTTCCTCACCGGCGACATCTTCAACCTCTACGTGTGGTTCGAGGTGATGCTGGTCGCCTCGTTCGCGCTGCTGATCCTGGGTGGCGAACGCGCGCAGATGGAAGGGGCGATCAAGTACGTCACCCTGAACCTGCTGTCGTCGATGATCTTCCTGACTGCGATCGGCCTGACCTACGGGCTGACCGGCACCCTGAACATGGCGGATATCGCCGACAAACTGTCCACCGTCGAGGACACCGGTCTGGTGACCGTGATCGCGATGCTGTACCTGGTCGCGTTCGGGGTGAAGGCGGCGGCGTTCCCGTTCTTCTTCTGGTTGCCGGCGTCCTACCACACGCCGAAGGTGGCGGTCTCCGCGCTGTTCGCGGCGTTGCTGACCAAGGTCGGGGTGTACGCGCTGTACCGCGTGTTCACGCTGATCTTCAACCAGGAAGTCAATTACACCCACGAGATCCTGCTGTGGGTCGCGGCGGCGACCATGCTGACCGGCGTGCTCGGGGCGGCCGCGCATTACGAATTCCGGCGGATCCTGTCGTTCCACATCATCAGCCAGATCGGCTACATGATCATGGGTCTGGCGCTGTTCACGCCGCTGGCCCTGGTGGGCGGGGTGTTCTACATCATGCATCACATCATCGTGAAGGCGAATCTGTTCCTGATCAGCGGGATCACGTTCGTGATGAAGGGCACCCACGAGCTGAAGCTGATGGGCGGGATCTACCGCACGCATCCGATGCTGGGCGTGCTGTTCCTGATCCCGGCCTTGTCGCTGGCAGGGCTGCCGCCGCTGTCCGGCTTCTTTGCCAAGTTCATCATCATCCGTGCGGGTATCGAGGCCGAGGCTTACTGGGTGGTGGCGGTCGCGCTGGTGGTCGGGTTGCTGACGCTGTACTCGATGATCAAGATCTGGGCCGAGGTGTTCTGGAAGGCGCAGCCCGAAGGGGTCGAGGGCCAGACGCAGGATGTCACCTCCGGCCCCATGATCTGGATGTGGATCCCGGTGATCATGCTGGCCCTGATGACCGTGGCCATCGGTCTCTACGGCGAGCCCATCTATCAGATGGCGGCGATGTCGGCCGAGCAGTTGCTGGATCCGTCGCGGTACATCGAGGCAGTACTCGGGGAGGCGCGCCAATGATCGCGCTGACCTGGAACATCGCGCTGGCCCTGATCTGGGTCTTCCTGACCGGGACGTTTACCACCGGCAATCTGTTGGTCGGGTTCTTCCTTGGCTACGTGCTGCTGGCCTTTGCCCTGCGCGACAAGCCGGGGTTTTCCAGCTACGCGCGGCGGGTGCCGAAATTCATCGGGTTTATCGGCTTCTTCCTGTGGGAACTGTTCCTGTCGAACCTCAAGGTTGCCTACGATGTGATGACCCCGACCCACCACATGGTGCCGGGTGTGATTGCCTTCCCGCTGGATGCGAAGACCGATGGCGAGATCACCATCGTCGCCAATCTGATCTCGTTGACGCCGGGGACGCTAAGCCTGGACGTCTCCACCGACAAGAAGGTGCTGTATATCCACGTGATGTACCTCGAGGACCGGGATGCGGTGATCCGCTCGATCAAGTACCTGGAACACCGCGCCCTGGAGGTCCTGCGCTAGTGGGCCATGCGGTTAATAAGGTAACGCTCAGAGCCACTGTGCTGGCGCGAATCAAGGCGCGTTTCGCAGGGAATGGCAGCGTCCTTGCCAAGAAACGCAACGCCGAGTCGCGCCAGCACAGTGGCTCCCGAAGGGCCGTCGCACAAGCGCCGTGGGCTGCGTTCCGCTCGCTTGAATGGGCGAAGGCCAGTCCTGCGCTTGCGCGCCTTGCCCACAACGCTTGTGCGACGGCTGAGCGTTACCTTATTAACCGCATGGCCCACTAGGCGCGGGGAGGTCCGATGTTCGATATCGCTATAGTTGCTTCCAACGCATTGCTGAGCCTGGCCCTGGTGCTGGCGTTCTGGCGGCTGTACCTGGGGCCGACGCTGCCGGATCGCGTGGTGGCACTGGAGCTGATTGCGTCGCTGACCATCGGCTTCATTGCGGTCTACGTGATCTCCAGTGGCCGCACCCCGTTCATCGACGTGGCGATGGTGCTGGCGTTGACCGCGTTCCTTGCCGCAGTGGGCTTTGCCCGTTACCTGGAGAAAGGGGGGCATCGGGACGATGACTGAGTTCTTGACGGGGTTGTTCCTGGTCGTCGGGGCCGCGTTCATGGTGGTCGCGGCACTGGGCCTGGTGCGCATGCCCGACCTGCCGATGCGCCTGCATGCCACCACCAAGGCCGGTGTGCTGGGGGCGGGCCTGATGATGGTCGGCGTGGCGGTCTACTTTGGCGATGGCGGGGTCACCACCCGTGCGGTGGCGGTGATTGGCTTCCTGTTGCTCACCGCACCGGTGGCCGCGCACGCGATCGGGCGCGCCGGCTACTTTGTCGGGGTGCCGCTGTGGGAGCACAGCAAGACGGACGAGCTGAAGGGGCGCTACGACGAGAAGACGCATACCCTGGCTTCGCCCCCGGAGATACAAGACGTCAACAAGGACGACCCGGCTCCACGTTCCTGAACCGGCACCCGGTTCGGGCGGACGGTTGATTACCTGGGTACGGAGCCATGGCGCTACGTCAGACACGAAAAAGCCGGGGCGCAAGGCCCCGGCCATGGGTACAGTCGTTGGAGAGACGATCGTTCCTGAATATCGGCCCTCAGGCCGCGTGGGTTTCCTTCGCCTCGCGGGCAGCCCTCGCCTGTTCCGGGTCGTAGGCTGCGCCGGACCAGAGCATCTCGTAGGCGATCTCCTCGTTTCCGTTCTCGCACAGTTCCAGTACCTGCTGGAACAGGGGCTGGAAGGTCTCGCTCTGGTGCGACGCTTCGTGTTCGTCGAAGCTATTCCAGAAGGTGATGATGAGGGCTTCCTTGTCCTTCATCGGGCTCTCGACTGCCTGGCCGATGGTGGAGCCTTCATTGGAGACGGAGCCGGAGTTCAGCGCGACAAAGCCGCCGACGAAGCCGGTATCCGAGTGATAGGTCTTTACGTTCTCGCAGAGGACTGCGACACGTTCCTGCAGATCGTCGATGGTGTATTCCGGCTTGAGGATCACGCGGTTGATGGTGACGACACCGTCGGCCGGGAAGTTGTTGATCAGTTGGCTCATGACGTTCTCCTGTTGCAGGGGAAGTGTGCCCGAAGGCACGGGTTGCTCGTTAAGTTAGTAAGCAACTTCTAATTGAAGTTCCCGAGTAAAATACTCAGGAATAGGCGAGACCCCAAAATCACCCAGAAACCGGAGGGCCCGATCCAGCGCGCCCTGGTGGAGGGAGGCGTCCTCCGCGGCCAGATGCGGGTCGTCACCGGACTTGCGTGCGATGCCCGGGTCATCTATCGTTCATTCCAATGAATATTGGAATGAACGCTGTGTCGGGACGTGAACTCAAGGATCTTCTGTACGAACAGGTGGCCCGCATCGCGCGCGCCGCGGCCAGCCCGAAGCGCCTGGAATTGATCGAGGTGCTGGTGCAGGGCGAAAAGAGCGTTGAGCAGCTGGCGGCGGATGCAGAGCTCAGCGTGAAGCTGACCAGTGCCCACCTGAAGGAGCTGCGCCAGGCGCGGCTGGTCGAGGCCCGGCGCGAAGGGCGCCATATGTTCTACCGCCTGGTGGATCAGCATGTCGCGGATTTCTGGGTGATGCTGCGCACCCTGGCGGAGGAGCGCCTGCTCGAGTTGCAGGCCGCGACCCGCGAAATGGCCGAGGGCCCTGGCGAGCTGGCCCCGATGGCGGGCCCCGAACTGCTGGAACAGGCTCGTCGCGGCGACCTCATCGTTCTCGATGTCCGTCCCGGCATGGAATACGCCAACGCCCATCTGCCGTATGCCCGATCCATCCCGATCAGCGAGCTGCGCAATCGGCTCGGCGAGCTGCCGACCGACCGACCGGTGGTGGCTTATTGCCGCGGTCCCTACTGCCTGATGGCCAGCGAGGCTGTAGAGATCCTGGCCGCGCACGGATTCCAGGCGACCCGCTTCGAGGATGGCGTCGCCGAATGGCGCTATCAGGGTCTGCCCATTACCCAGGACTCGGAATCCAACTAACCCAGGGAGAGACCGGAAATCGGTCCAGGAGGCACGTCATGTTTTTCCATCAGCTACCCACGCGGGAATCGTCGTTGTCCTATCTGTTCGGCTGTGGATCGCTAGGGAAGGCGATCGCCGTGGATGTGGTGGACGGCGACCAGGACTGGTTTCTGGAGCGGGCCCGCGAGGCGGGTGTCGCGATCACTCATGTGATCGATACGCATATCCATGCCGACCACTATTCCGGCGGCCGTGATCTGGCAAGGCGTGCCGGAGCCGAGTACTGCCTGCACGCGTCGGATCGCTCGGTGGTCGGGTTCGACTTCCACGCACTGGAGGATGGCGAGCGGATCGCGGCCGGGAATGTCGAGGTCGAGGTGATCCATACTCCGGGCCATACCGAGGACAGCGTGTGCCTGCTGGTTACCGACAAGCGTCGCGGCGATCAGCCCTGGTTCGTGTTGACCGGCGATACACTTTTTATCGGAAGCATTGGGCGCCCTGACCTGGCGGGGCGCGAGCGGGAGATGGCAGGGCGCATGTTCGACAGCCTGCAGCAACGCCTGCTGGGCCTGCCGGACGAGCTGGAGATCTACCCGGGCCATTATGCCGGTAGCGCCTGTGGCGCAGGTCTGTCCGGCAAGCCCTCGTCCACCCTGGGCTTCGAAAAGCGCTTCAACCCGGGCCTAGGGATCCGCGACCGCGACGCGTTCGTCGACTTTCTGACCGAAGACATTCCGCCGCGTCCTGCAGGAATGGATGCCTACGTTGCCGCGAACATCGCGGCCTGATCGGAAACAAGAGGGACTCGCCATGACGGACCATCGCAAGGCCGCGGAGGCCTATGCCCACCTGACGCACGGGATCCGGGAGAACCTCGGGCAGTTCGGTCAGCAGCTGATCCAGGTTTTCTTCGTCGGCCTGACGATCGGGATGATGCGCACGGTCGTGCCAGCCCTGGCGGAGAGCGAGTTCGGGGTGGCCGAGGGTTCGTTCATGCTGCTGACCGCGTTTGTGGTCGCCTTTGGCGTGGTGAAGGGGGCGCTCAATTTTGTTGCCGGTCGCCTGTCCGAACGGCTCGGCCGCAAGACCGTCCTGATGCTGGGCTGGGTGGCGGCGATCCCGATCCCGTTCATGATTCTCTACGCGCCGTCCTGGAGCTGGATCGTGGCCGCGACCGTGCTGCTGGGCGTGAACCAGGGCCTGGCCTGGTCGATGACCCAGACGGCCAAGATGGACATCACCCGTGCCGATGAACGCGGTTTCACCATGGGGATGAACGAGTTCTCCGGCTATGTCGGGGTCGCAGTGGCGGGGATCGTGACGGGCTACATGGCCGCAGCGTTCGGTCCGCGCATGGGGCTGTTGATTTTTGGCCTGGTGGTCATCGCGCTGGCGATCGTGCTGACGGCGCTGTTTGTGCGCGAGACCCTGGACTGGGCGAAGGCCGAGGGCGCGCGGCATGCCGCGGGGCAGTCCACAGGGCCCATCCCGCGGTATTCGAAGAATATCTCCGATACGCCCAGCACCTGGGAGGTGTTCACGCTGATGTCCTGGCGCGACCGGCGCATGGCCGCGTTCAGTCAGGCGGGGCTGGTCGAGAAGTTCGTGGATGCGCTGGTGTGGGTGTTTTATCCGGTGTTTCTCTACCAGCAGGGGCTCAGCCTCGCGGCGATCGGCTGGGTGGTCGGGATCTACGGGTTTGTCTGGGGCGGATCGCAGTTCCTCACCGGCCGCCTGTCGGACTATATTGGCCGCCGGCAGCCGATTATCTGGGGCATGTGGATCTGCGGCGGCGGGGTGGCCCTGACGCTGCTGGGCGAGGGCGTGCTGTGGTGGTCGTTCGCGGCGGCGGTGACCGGTCTCGGCATGGCGCTGCTGTATCCCAACCTGAGCGCGGCAGTGGCGGATATCGCGCACCCGAACTGGCGCGGTTCGGCGATCGGGACCTACCGCTTCTGGCGGGATCTTGGCTACGGAGTGGGGGCCTTCGGGTTGGGCATCGTGGCCCATATTGGCGGGTCGGTGGTCTGGGGCTTCTGGTTCGTGGTGATCGCGATGTTTGCCTCCGGCGCCGTGGTCTGGTGGTGGGGCGAGGAGACGCATCCGCGCCTGAACCCCGACGACGATTAGGCGTATGGCGTCTCGTCCGCCGGGCGCCGCTACCAGCGGCGCTTGTCCCACATCTCCGGGTTGGCCCAGAAGCGGGCGTTCAGCCAGTCGGGGGTGAGCTTGTAGTCGTACAGGCTGGTGCGATAGACCGTGTGATCCGGCGCGGCCGCCTCGGCCTCCGGGTCGTGGCGGAAGCCGAGGGCGAGGAAATCGTTCAGGCCCCAGCGTTCGTCGTCCCGGCGGTGCAGGATGAGCACCTCGTCGGCCCAGCGGTCGCGCAGCCCGCCCAGGAGTTTCTGGCCCGTCGTGACGTCCAGAGCGCTCAGCGTATCCGGCAGCAGGACCAGCGGCACGCGCGGCCCGGGTGGGTGCTCGAGAAATGCCGCGACGCTCTCCTGCTCCACGCCCGGAGGGCTTTCCTGGCTATCCGAGTCGGCCACGAGCAGGACGGTCCGGCCGTCGCGCAGGCGCTGCGGCAGGTGGCGGCGCAGGGCATCGATGTCGATCAAGCGGTACCTCCCCGGTGGTCTTGGTCGCCCCGTCCCGGGGTCGCGTTCGTTATACTCTAATGTACTCCCACATCTACTGCGGACCCGTCAGAAGGAAGCCTCTCCATGTCCAAGGATTTGCTGACCGAATTCCTCTCCAAACACCCGATCTCGGCGTCGCTGACGCCGGCCGAGGTCGAGATCCTTCTCGAATACCTGGAGGTGCTGGAAACCCACCACAAGCAGGTGATCGCCGATATCGGCGAGGTCGGGGAGTCGTTGTTCTTCGTCGTCAGCGGGACCGCCGCGCTGTACCATGACGACGGCAACCAGGAGATCGAGGTCGGTCGTATGCAAACCGGCGAGCTGGCTGGGTCCATGTCGTTCTTTGACCGCGTGCCCCGCGGCGTGCGCATGCGCGCCCTGAGCGACAATACCCGCCTGCTGCGTCTTTCGCGCTCCATGTATGACCGCCTGCGCGTCGAGCAGCCGTACATCGCGGTGAACCTGCTGGAGTTCGCCATCATCAGCCTGGATCACCTGATCCGCCGGGTCTCCGAGGACGTGGCCACCTACGCCCACTACCTCTATTCCCCGGGCAAGAAGTAGGGCGGATCGCAGGCGGAGAGCGCCGTGCTCGCATCCCTGCAGACGGTTGCCGAATACCTGTTGCTGCCCCCGGGGCTTGGGATCGCGCTGACCCTGGTCGGGGTCGTCTTCTGGCGCGCCGACTGGCGCGGGGGGCGGCCGTTATTGGCGATCGGTCTGCTGGCGCTGGTGCTGCCAAGCCTGAATGTTGTTGCCCAGCCACTGGCGCACGCCATTGAGCGCGATCTGCGTGATGCCGTGGTCGCGGTGGGACGCGCCGATGCCATCGTGGTGCTGGGCGGCGGACGCTGGCCCGGACGCGGCGAGGATGGCGGCCGCGACGCCCTGAATCCCCAGACCCACGAGCGCCTGCGCCATGCCGCCCGGCTGCACCGCGATACCGGGCTGCCGCTGCTGGTCTCGGGCGGGCGTCCGGGCGCGTTGCCCGGGCGGCGCTCCGAGGCCGAGCTGATGGCGGCCACCCTGCAAACCGATCTGGGGGTGCCGGTGCGCTGGCTGGAGAGCACCTCGCGCAACACCTGCGAAAACGCCATGCATACCCGCCAGCGCCTGCAGCAAAGCGACGTGCAACGGGTGCTGGTGGTGACTCAGGCCCTGCACATGCCGCGCGCGCTGGCCTGCTTCGAACGTGCGGGCCTGGCGGCCGACCCGGCACCGACCGGCTTTCGCGGCCCCACGGGCGATCCCCGGCGGGTCGAGGACTTCTTACCGACCCTCGAGGCCTTGGAGACGTCGCGCTTCGCGATGCGCGAATGGCTGGCCCGCCTGGCGCGGCCGCTACGCGACCGTCTGCCGGAGCGGGGCGACCCGGCCTGATGCTCGCGCTGCGCCGTGCACCGGGCTTGTATGGCGCGGCGGTCGGGCTGGTGCTCTTTCTGCTGGCGGGTGTGGCCGTGGCCGCGGATGCAGAGGCGGAGTTCGATGGCGGCATCCAGCTGGATCTGCGGATCGAATCCCTGTTGCGCGACGATCTCGACGCGCATGGCCTGAGCACCCGTGTGCAATGGACGCGCGAAGGCCTGTCCCTGGAGATCCGCGCGGATCGCGTCGAACTCCCCGAACCGATCGGAACCCTGCAAGACCTGCGTGTGGAATGCAGAGATCTGCAGGTAAGTCGTGCCGAGGTCCGCTGCGATAAGGCGCGACTCTGGGGCGATGCCGGGGATCTGCACCTGCGGGGTGCCCCGGTAGGCCTGTATTGGGGGCGCGAGACGGGCGCGCTTGCGCTGGCGGGTGCGTGGCCCGGTTGGTTCGGGGCGCAGGGCGATTTCCACGTGCGGCTGGATCCCGCCCGCGGCTGGGATGTGCGGGCCGACCTAGCTGGCCTTGACTTGGCGGCCCTGGCCGGTTCGGCGCGCCTGCCAATGGATTTGCCCGTGCATCTGGGGCAGGGCACGGCGGATCTCGCGCTGCACTGGCGTGAACGCGGGCGTTCCGAGGTCACCCTGACGGTGCATGATCTCGCATTCAGCGACGATCTGGGCCTGCAGGCTGGGGAAGAACTGGGCGGTCGGCTGCGCCTCGCGGGCGATGCCGACGGCTGGGATGTTGATCTGGCACTGACAGCGGGTGTGGTGTTCGTCGATCCCTGGTTTGTCGATCTGGATGCCGAGGGTCCGCTGGCCCTGGACGCCCGCGGGGTGGTGGTGGACGGCGAGAGCCGAGCGATGCGAGCGGAGTCGCTGTCACTGGATTATGGCGAGGCGGCCTCGCTGCAGGGACAGGGTCTCGCCTTCGCGCCCGAACGTGGTCTGGATGGCCAGTTCCGGGGTGAGGTCGGGGCACTTGGTGTGATCTACGAGACGGTGCTGTCGCCGTGGCTGGTGGGGACAGCCCTGGGCGAACTGGATGCCGCTGGGCGTATGACCGGCGAGGTCGAGGTGCAGGCCTCCGAGCCGCACTACGCCCGGCTCGAATGGTCCGGGGTCGAGGCCCAGGACCGGCGTGGGCGGTTTGGTGTGAGCGGTGCGCGGGGCGAGCTGGACTGGTCTGCCACCGTGCCGGGTGGTCCCGGCCGCATCGGCTTTGATGCCGCCCATCTGTACGGCCTGCCGTTCGACGGGTTTTCCGCCCGGGTGCGTGCGCGGCCGCAGGGGCTGGAGTTGCTGGAGGCGACCGAGATCCCGATCCTCGATGGCGGCCTGCGGGTCGGGGCCTTCAGCGTGCAGCAGACGGAGCCGGACGTGCAGTTCCAGGGCGGGATTCGGGCGATCAGTCTGGAGCCGCTGACCGAGGTCCTGGGCTGGCCCCGATTCTCCGGGCAGGTCGCCGGGATGATCCCGCGCGTGCGCCTGGAGGACGGTGATCTGAACGTGGATGGGCGGCTGCTGGTCCAGGTGTTCGATGGCGAGGTGGTGCTGCGCGATGTCTATATTCACGATCTGTTCGGGTACGCACCGGAGCTCGGGTTGTCGACGCAGATCCAGCGTCTGGACCTGGAACTGGTCACGCGGGCCTTCGATATCGGCCGGATCCAGGGACGGTTGTCGGGACACGTGAACGATCTGGTGATGGTGGACTGGTCGCCGGTGCACATGAACCTGGAGCTGATGACACCAATGGACGATCCGGGACGGCGGCGCATCAGCCAGCGGGCGGTGGAGAACATCACCGAGCTGGGTGGCGGTCTGCAGGCGGCGGCCTCGTCGATCTTCCTGCGCTTTTTCGAGAACTTCAGCTATCGCCGCCTGGGCTTTCGCTGCGAACTGCGCGGGGACGTGTGCACGGCCTCCGGGGTGGCAGATCGCCCGGACGGCGGGTTCGTGCTGGTACAGGGCGGTGGCCTGCCGCAGATCGAGGTGATCGGCTACAACCGCCGGGTGGACTGGCCGGAACTGATCGACCGCCTGGCGCAGATTCAGGGCGGCGAGGGGCCGGTCGTGCAATGAGTCAGCCGCGGTGTTTGGTTACGGTTCAGGATGATGGTGTAGATTGGACACATGCGGGGTTCACCCGCCCGAACAAGGGATGACAGGCATGAAGGCTTTGTGGAGTGTTCCGGGACTGGCTCTGATGTTCGCGCTGCTCGCGGGCTGCGTGACCATCAATATCTACTTCCCCACCGCAGCGGCGGAGGAGGCGGCGCGCGCCATCGTGCGGGATGCGCTGCAGGTGCCCGAGGCGGAGCCGGCACCGGAGCCCGAGTCCGGTGTGCAGCTGCCGCCGTCGGAGCCGCGCCACACGGGCACGGCGAGCGCCGCGCCGGTGCTGGTGTGGGTGCTGGAACGCCTGGTGAGCCCGGCCGCCGCGCAGAGCCCGGACCTGCAGATCGAGACCCCGGCCATTAACCGCATCCGGGCCTCGCTGCGCGAGCGGGGGCCGCAGCTGGCACCGCATTTCCGCAGCGGTGCGATCGGATTCGGCAACAATGCGGATGTGGTGATCCGTGATCTCTCCGAGGTTCCTCTGCGCGATCGCAGCACCGTGCAGCGACTGATCAGCGAGGAGAACTCGGATCGGGATTCGCTCTACCGCGAGATCGCCCGGGCCAATGACCGTCCGGACTGGGAACGCCAGATCCGCGAGACCTTTGCCCGCGTCTGGGTGGAAGAGGCCCCCTCGGGTTACTGGTACCAGGACGGCAACGGCCAGTGGCAGCAGAAGTAACGGCGCGTGAGGGAACCCCCCATCCACGGGAGTGATGCGTGGCCGGCATAGCCTGGGCCGAGCGCCTGGATGCCCGGCGCCGCCAGTTGACCGAGCTGGTGAATGACACGGATCTTTCGGCGTTGCCGCGCTGGAAGGCCGTTCCGCTCGGGATGGTACGCGGTGTCTTCGCGTTGGTGCGCGAGGTCTCCGAGGGGCAGCTGACGCTGCGCGCGATGAGCCTGGTGTTCACCACCCTGTTGTCGATGGTGCCGCTGCTGGCGCTGTCATTCTCGGTGCTCAAGGCCTTTGGTGCCCACAACGCGGTGGAGCCATTCTTGCTGGGCGTGCTCGAGCCCCTGGGCGAGCAGGGGGTGGAGATTGCCCACAATGTGCTCGAGTTTGTCGACAATATGCGCGTGGGCGTGCTCGGGTTCGTGGGTCTGCTGTTCCTGGTCTACACGGTCATCGCACTGGTGCAGAAGATCGAGCTGGCCTTCAACGCCATCTGGCGGGTGGAGAACAACCGCAGCCTGGCCCAGCGCTTCTCCAACTACCTGTCGGTGATCCTGATCGGTCCGGTCCTGGTGGTCTCCGCTCTGGGGGTGACCGCCACCGTGATGTCGTCGGCGGCGATGCAGACGGTCGCCGGGATCGGGCCCGTCGGTATGCTGATCACCGAGATCTCGCGGCTGGTGCCCTATCTCCTGATCATCGCCGCCTTTGCCTTTATCTATGTGTTTGTGCCGAACACCCGGGTGAAGGTGATCCCGGCGCTGCTCGGGGCCGTGGTGGCCGGGTTGCTGTGGCAGAGCGTTGGCTGGGTGTTCGCTAACATGGTGGCGGGTTCGACCCGCTATGCGGCGATCTACTCCAGCTTCGCGATCATGATCATGCTGCTGATCTGGCTCTATCTCGCCTGGCTGATCCTGCTGATCGGCGCGAACGTCGCCTTCTTCGTGCAGCACCCGGAATACATGAACGTGCGCGGTATCCGCCTGCGCTTGTCCGGCGCGGGGCGCGAGCGCATGGGCCTGCACCTGATGCAGCAGGTCGGACAGCGCTTCCATGACGGGCATCCGGCGCCGACGCTGGACGAGGTCGCCGCGGCGCTGGCCGTCCCGGGCAATGCCCTGGGAGGCTCCGCGCGCCGGCTGGAGGAGGCCGGGCTGTTGCTGAAGGCGGGCGAGGACGGGCAGCAGCTGGTCCCGGCGCGGGATCTCGACGCCATCCGTGTGGACGAGATCCTGGAGGCCCTGCGCGCGGACACCGACGACCGCGCGATCCGCCGCTTGCGCGGCAGTACCGCGGTGGAAACGACCCTGAAGGAGGTCGATTCCGCGCGCCGCGAACGCCTGGATGGACGCACACTGCGCGATCTATTGAACGAGACTTCCGGCGATTCCGGGGCGGTGGAAACCGCCTGACGGCTCGCGTGAAGGGCCGTCAGGCGCGTGGCGCCTCGGCGTCCAGGCGCTGTTGGGCGCGGTCCATCAGCTGCCCCGATACGCGCTCCACCAGCGACTGGGCCACGCGTCGCACGGCGGCATCTAGGATCGGGTTCAGCTTGTACTCCAGTTCGAAGTCCACCCGGGTATGGCCCTCGCCATCAGGGGTCAGCCGGTAACTGCCGCGATTGTGAATCCCGCGGATGGAGCGCCAGGCGAAGTGTTCGGGGGCGATGGCGCTGCAGACTTCGACGTCGAAGCCCATGCGCATGCCGGCGGCGCGAATGGTCCAGCGGTAGCAGTCATCGCCCAGCGGCTCGATATGTTCCACGTGGTCGCACAGGTCCACGAAATTGGGGACGTGGCTCAGGAGCTCGAAGACCCGATCCGGCTCGGCGCGCAGGGAGGTGGAGTGGCTGATCGTTCGCATGGCGGATTCGTCTTCGCTGGCGGCTCTTTGGACTAAGAGCCTGGCGCGGGTTCGGGGTTCCACGCAAGTGTGGGTCGGATCGGTTTCCACCGGCTTGTCGCATCCGGGGTGGGGGCCTACGATGTTTGCTTATGCTGGCGACCCCCGGATGCCCTTGATGTCCACCGCGCAACAATGTCCCGAACCCGACTTCCTGCAACGATTCGAGGCCGGTTCCACCGGCATCCTGTACTGGGAGCAGCTGGATCAACTGTGGGAGCGTCTGCGCGAGCGCGCGGACGCCGGATGGTATGTCTATGCGGTGGGCGACGACGTCCCGGATCAGCCGGTGCCGGAGGAGACCTTCCGGCGTTTCGTCGACGAGGTCGACGCCCTGCTGCGGCGTGATCACGACGAGGATTACTGCGGGATCGTGTACGTCGACGACCGCGAGCATCCGGAGTTCGTGAAGATCTTCGATCCCAACAACCTCGGCTCCAGCTGCGGCTCCTCCGGGCTCCGGGTCCTGCCGGGCTGGGTCGTGTCGCGGGTGCCGCCGGTGGACCTCGAGGTCGCGGTGCCGCCCACCGGCAGTCGTCGGCGCTGGTGGCAGCGGCTGTTCGGTGGTGCACAGTGAGACCCAGGGCCGGGTTGCTGGTGCGGTTCGTCCGGGCGCGGCTGGAAGCGTAGCGTGAGCGAGTCTGTCTGGCAGCGCCTGCGCGCCCAGTCCCGGTTGTTCATCGCCCTGGGCATTCTGATCCTCGTGGTGGTCTGGATCGTCTCCGGGATGCTCGCGCGCGAGACGGAGGAGGCGCCGCGGGCAAGCGATCCCCAGCCCATGGCGGTGGCGGTAACGGCGCTCACGGCCGAGCCGGTAGAGCGTTTGTTGGTGCTGCAGGGGCGGGTGGAACCGGACCTGCGCGTGATGGTTCGCGCGGAGACCGCCGGCCAGGTCGCCGAATGGGCCGTGGCCCTTGGGGCGCGGGTGGCTGTGGGGGATGAACTCGCGAACCTGCGCATGGATGATCGCGAGGCGCGGCGGCGCCAGGCAATTGCCCGGTTGCGCGGGGCGGAGGAGGTGCGGTTCGTTTCGCGCGTGGCCGAACCGGGCACGCAGACCTTTCGCGTCGAGATCGCGGTGCCGAACCCGGACGAGGCCCTGCCGTCGGGTATCAGTGCCGGCGTCGAGATCCCGACCGCCGTGGTGCAGGCGCACAAGCTGTCCCCGGCCTGGATGGGGCTGGATGACGCCGGGCGCGTGGGGGTGAAGACGGTCGACGCGGCGGATCGGGTGGTGTTCCACGCCGTGGAGGTGATCCGGGCCGCGGTCGATGGCGTCTGGGTGACCGGTCTGCCCGAAACGGCACGGGTGATCACCATCGGCCACGGTTTCGTGACCGATGGCGAGCGGGTGCGCCCGCAAGCGACGCAGGCGGACCCCGGGGCGATGGTGCCGGAATCGGTGGACGAGGCGGCGCCGTGAGGTCCCTGATCGCCTGGGCGGTGGCACATGCCCGGACGGTACTGCTTTTTCTTCTGTTGATCCTGGTGCTGGGGGCGACCGCCTACCACATCGTGCCCAAGGAGGCGGCACCGGAGATCGATGTGCCGATCTTCTTTGTCTCGGTGCCGTATCCCGGGGTCAGCCCGGAAGACGCCGAGCGCTTGATGCTGCGGCCGCTGGAGCGCGAACTGCAGGCACTGCCCGGGGTGGACGAGATGCAGTCCTGGGCGGGTGAGGGTTTTGCCCTGGTGCGTCTGGATTTCGAGCCGGGCTGGGACAATCGCCGGGCGCTGTCGGACCTGCGCGAGGAGGTCGACCAGGTGCGCCCCGAGCTGCCGGCGGGTGCGGAGGAGCCGAGCGTCTCCGAGGTCGATCTGTCGCTGTTTCCGGTGCTGACGCTGAATCTCTCCGGGCCGCTGGACGAGCGGGCGCTGGTGCGCCTGGCGCGCGAGCTGCGCGATCGGGTCGAGGCGATCCCCGGGGTGCTGGAGGCGGATGTCGGCGGGGATCGCGAGGAGCAGATGGAGGTCCTGGTCGATCCGCTGGTGCTGGAGACCTATGAACTGTCCTTCAGCGAATTGACCCGCGCGATCGAGCGCAACAACCGGCTGGTGGCGGCCGGCGCGCTGGACACCGGGGCCGGACGTATTCCGCTACGCGTGCCGGGCACCATTGATGATGTCGACGACGTGCTGGACACCGCGATCCGTGTGGAGGGCGATGCGGTGGTGCGGGTGCGCGATGTCGCGGAGGTGCGTCAGACCTACCGCGACCCCGAGGGCTTCACCCGCATCGATGGTCAGCCTTCGGTGTCCCTGGAAATCCGCAAGGCGTCGGAGGCCAATGTCCTCGAGGTGGTCGCGGCCGCCCGCGCGACCATCGAGGCTGCCCGCGCCGACTGGCCGGAAGCCGTGGAGGTGACCTATCTGCAGGACATGGCGCGGGATGTAGGTGACCTGTTGGGGGACCTGGAGAACAGCGTGATCACGGCGATGCTGATCGTGGCGCTGGTGATTCTGGCGATGATGGGGGCGCGGGCGGCGCTGCTGGTAGGAATGGCGATTCCCGGGGCCTTCCTCGGCGGCATCCTGGTGATCTACCTGATGGGTTTCACACTGAACGTGGTGGTGCTGTTCGGCCTGATCCTGGTCGTGGGCATGCTGGTGGACGGTGCCGTGGTGGTCGTGGAGCTGGCGGATCGCTATGTGGCCGAGGGCATGGCCCGGGCAGATGCGTTCCGCGCGGCTGCCCAGCGCATGGCCTGGCCCATCACCACGGCCATTGGGACCACGCTGGCGGTGTTCGCGCCCATGCTGCTGTGGCCCGGCATGGTCGGCGAGTTCATCGTCTACCTGCCGGCCACCGTGATTGTGACCCTGATCGCCTCGCTGGCGATGGCACTGGTCTTTATCCCGGCGCTGGGTGCCGTGATCGGGCAGAGCCGGCCAATCAACGCCGCGCAGACGCGCTACGTGCGCGCGGCAGAGGAGGGACGCTACGACGAACTGCAGGGGATTACGCGCGCCTATATCCACCTGCTGCAATCCCTGGTGCGGCATCCCGGCTGGACGCTGGCCGGGACGGTCGCGGTGGTCGTGGTGGCCTACGCGCTGTATGCCACGCAGGGCCGGGGTGTGGAGTTCTTCCCGCAGGTCGAGCCCGACTTCGTGCAGGTCCAGGTGCAGGCACGCGGCGATCTCTCGGTATGGGAGGCGGATGTCCTGGTCCGCCAGGTGGAGGGCACTCTGCACGGCGTACCCGAGATCCGCCACGTCTACGCGCGCACCATCGGGACCCAGCTGGGTCGTCTGCAGGGCGACTACGCCGAGGACGTCATCGGGGTGATCCAGCTGGAACTGATTGGCTGGCGGCAGCGGCCACCGGCGGAGTCGATCATCGAAGATCTCCGCCGGCGGACCGCGGACCTGCCGGGGATTCGCCTGCAGTTCCGGGCCCAGGAACGTGGACCGAGCGAGGGTCGTCCGATCGTGCTCGAGGCCGCCAGCGCTGACCCCGAGCGGATCGCACCCGTGATCCGGCAGCTGCGCGCCGAGATGGACGCCCTCGGCGGGTTCGTGGACGTGACCGACGACCTGCCCTTGCCCGGGGTGGAGCTGGAGGTGCGCTTTGACCGTGAACAGGCGGCTCGCTTCGGGGTTGATGTCCCGTTGCTGGGCGAGGGCGTGCAACTGCTTACCAGCGGGATCTTGCTGGGAACCTACCGTCCGGACTACAGCGACGAGGAGGTTGATATCCGCTTGCGCTTGCCGGCCGCGCAGCGGCATCTTCAGCAGCTGGCGGGCCTGAACCTGCCGGGGGCCACCGGGCTGGTTCCGCTGGCCCATTTCGCCGAGCTGGTGCCGGTGCCGGCGACCGGTCTGATCAAGCGCCGCGATGGCCAGCGTGCGTACACCCTGGAGGCGGATGCGGGCCCCGGCTATCTGGTAGACGAGCGCCAGCGTGCGCTCGAAGGCCGGATGGCCGACCTGGAGCTGGACCCCGAGGTGCAGCTGCGCTTTCGCGGTCAGGCCGAGGAGCAGGCCGAGGCCACGAACTTCCTGCTGGGGGCGTTCGGGCTCTCGCTGTTCCTGATGCTCGCGATGATGGTGACCCAGTTCAATCGCTTCTCCCAGGCCTTTCTGGTGCTCTCGGGGATCGTGTTTTCCACCGCCGGGGTGCTGCTGGCGTTGCTTCTGCGCGGGGAGCCCTTCGGTATCGTGATGAGCGGGATCGGCGTGCTGGCGCTGGCGGGGATCGTGGTGAACAACAACATCGTGCTGATCGATACCTACAACGAGCAGCGCAGGCTTGGGCTGGATGCGATGGAGGCGGCCCTGCGCGCGGCCGCGCAGCGGATGCGGCCGGTGCTGTTGACGGCGATCACGACCATCCTCGGCCTGTTGCCGATGGTGCTGGCGTGGACGGTGGACTTTGCCGGCCGGGACTTCTACGTGGGTGCGCCGGTCACCGGGTTCTGGGTCCAGCTGGCGACGGCCATCGCCGGAGGGCTGTTGTTTGCGACTCCGCTGACCCTGCTGTTTACGCCCGCCATGCTGGTTTTGCTGGACCGTTGGGGTCTGGACCGACGGCCGGTATCGGTGGGCGGGTCGGCTTCCGCGGTCAGCGGCTCGCCAGGCGCTTGATGCACTCGAGGTAGGCGTTCTCGTCCGGCGCGGCGTTGCTGCGCTGGGCTTCCCACAGGATCTGGCCCAGGCATTCCATCATCCGGTGCTCGGCATCCATGACGCCAAAGCGGGCGCACAGCCCCTGGTGCAGCTGGCGGGTGCCGGCCGGGCGGTCGGTGCGCGCCTGGTCGCGCAGGCTCAGGTGCATCGCCATGTGCAGGAACGGGTTGGAGGTGCCGAGCTCGGGCGGGAATTCGCCGGTCAGCGCGGTCTCGCGGTCTTTCAGGTAGTCGTGGTACTCGGGGTGTTCCGAGATCACGTCCACCAGTTGCTGCTCCAGATCGGTCAGGGCCTCGCCGGCCTGCGCCTTCTGCCAGGCGTCGACGAACTGGGTGCGGATCTGGTCGCGGTTGCCGTACATGGGAGGTTCCTTGAAGGGGGTAGGTTCGTTCAGGCGCCGACAGGGGGAGGTGTCTTTGCCTTGTATTCGCACAGGTCCGCGATCGGGCAGCGCCAGCACTCCGGCTTGCGCGCCTTGCAGACGTAGCGCCCGTGCAGGATCAGCCAGTGGTGGGCGTCCTGCAAGTAGGCCTTCGGGGTCAGGCGCATCAGGCGCTTCTCCACCTCCAGTACGGTCTTGCCCGGAGCCAGGCCGGTGCGGTTGGCGACCCGGAAGATGTGGGTGTCCACCGCGATGGTGGGGACGCCGAAGGCGGTGTTGAGGATGACGTTCGCGGTCTTGCGCCCGACGCCGGGCAGGGCCTCCAGCGATTCGCGGTCACGGGGGACCTCGCCGCCGTGGCGCTCGACCAGCATGCGGCAGGTCTTCATTACGTTCTCGGCCTTGGCGTTATACAGGCCGATGGTCTTGATGTGTTCCTTGAGGCCGTCGAGGCCCAGCTCGAGGATCGCCTCGGGCGTGTTGGCGACCGGGTAGAGGCGGCGCGTGGCCTTGTTGACGCCGACATCCGTGGCCTGGGCGGACAGGATGACCGCGATCAGCAGTTCAAACGGGGTGGCGTAGTCGAGCTCGGTGGTCGGCTCGGGGTTTGCCGCCTTCAGGCGTTCGAAGATGGCTTCACGATTCGCGGCATTCATGGATGCGGAGGCTCCAAACAAACCGGCCCCGCTTCGCGGGGCCGGCAACTCGCGTAGTGACGTTGCTCAGACGTGGCGGAAGAGGCCGACATCCGGCGCGGCGTCGCGCGGGTTGGACTCGGCTTCCTTCTCCAGGTCCTTGATCAGCTTGGCGTGCTTCTCTTCGATGCCGTGCATCGCCTTTTCGTCCATCTTCGGGAAGATGACGTCACGGATGAACGAGCCCAGCTCGTCCAGGCAGCTCGGCCAGTACTTGTCGTTCAAGTGGAACGCATGGTGGGCATGGGTGCCCATCGGGTAGCTGTCGAACTTGCGGATCATGGTGTAGGACAGGTCGCTGTCCTTCTCGACAAAGTCCTTGGCGAAGTCGTACCACCACTTGTAGTACTTCTCCTGGAGCTCGTCGTTGAACCCGTGATTCTCGAAAAAGGCGGCGATCGTGCCGCGCGGGGCGAGGCCGTAGCGCGTGCCGCGCTTGCCAGCAAACGGGAAGTGTCCAGCCATGCCAATCTCCTGGGACGTTTGAATGTCCGGGGCGGTGGCCCCGGTAGAACGGATTCGTGGCGCCGGAAGTTTACCGGCTGACAGCCAGGAATCAAGGCCGGAGCCGATCAGGCGTTGTCGGGGCTCGCCTCGGTTGCGGTCGCGGTCTCGTCGCCGGTGGGGTTCGGTTCTGCTTCAAACTGGCTGTCAATCCAGTTCTTGGCGGCGATCAGCAGGCCCATGGCCATGAAGGCGCCGGGGGGCAGCAGGGCCAGCAGGAAGCCGTGCTCGGACGGGTAGAGCTGCAGGGTCATGCCGTGGCCCCAGTCGCCGAACAGCAGGTGGGCGTTGGCCATCAGGGTGCCCTGGCCGAGGACTTCGCGTAGGGCACCCAGGGCAATCAGTACGCCGGTGAAGCCCAGCCCCATCATCAGCCCATCCAGCGCGGCGCGCGGGACCGAGTTGCGCGAGGCGAAGGCCTCGGCGCGGCCGATGATGGCGCAGTTGGTCACGATCAGTGGGATGAAGATGCCGAGGATCAGGTACAGCCCGTGAAACCAGGCGTTCATCGCCAGTTCGATGGCGGTGACGATGGAGGCGATGATCAGCACGTACACCGGGATGCGGATCTCCGGGCGCGCATGGTCGCGGATCAGCGACACCAGCACGTTCGACAGCAGCAGGGTCAGGGTGGTCGCGATGCCGAGGCCAATCGCGTTGACCATGGTGCCGGAGATCGCCAGCAGCGGGCACAGTCCCAGCAGCTGCACCAGCCCGGGGTTGTTGTGCCACAGGCCGTCGCGAATGATGTCGGTCAGGGTCGGGTTCATCGGTTTGCCTCGTCGTCCCCGTTGATCTCGCTGGTCGGGAGCGGTTCCGTGACGGAGCCGGTGTCCTCGGGCCGGGTCGCCAGCAATTCGTCACGGTGATGGTCGAAGTATTCCAGCGTGCGATAGACCGCGCGAACCACCGCACGCGGGGTAATGGTGGCCCCGGTGAACTGGTCGAAGACTCCGCCGTCCTTGCGCACGTGCCAGCCCTCGGCCGGCGGGTCGCCCAGCGAGCGCCCGTCAAAGCCGCGGATCCAGTCGGAGCGCTCGGCCTCGATGGCATCGCCCAGGCCCGGGGTCTCGCGGTGCGCGGAGACCCGCACGCCCTGGAGTTCGCCGTCGCGGTCGATGCCGATCAGCAGGTGGATGTTGCCACTGTAGCCGTCGGGGGCGACCGCGGAGAAGACGATACCCACCACTTCGTCGTCCGCATCGCGGGCGAACCAGGCGGGCAGGTGGGCGCCGCCCAGCAGATCGTGGTCCAGGTTGATGGTGTCGTGGACCGGGTCGTTGCGGTAGTCGAGTTCCCCGGTCAGCTCCGCGATGCGGTTGCGGTTGACCGCCATGCGGTTCTCCGCGATGCGCGCCTCGGTCGAGTCCTGGACCAGGGCGACGATGCCGGCCCCGGCGGCGGCAAACCCAGCGAGCAGGGCGGTCGCCAGCAGGATGTCCCGTGGCTTCAGGTTACCCATGGCCGTCCCCCGGTGGCGGTCCGCGGCGCTCGCGCCCGAAGATGCGCGGGCGCGTCAGGTGGTCCAGCGTCGGGGCGACCATGTTCATCAACAGTACGGCGAAGGCGACCGCATCCGGGTAGCCGCCCCAGGTGCGGATGACGAAGATCAGCACGCCGATGCCGGCCCCGTAGAGGATGCGCCCCAGCGGAGTGGTGGAGGCGGACACCGGGTCGGTGGCGATGAAAAAGGCGCCGATGATCACCGCGCCGCTGAATACATGGAAGGCCGGCGAGGCGAAGGAGTCCGGGTCCAGCATCCAGAAGAAGCCGGCCGGGATCGCCACGCCCAGGATCACCGCCGCCGGGATGTGCCAGTGGATGATCCGCCGGAACAACAGGTACAGCCCGCCGAGCAGGAAGAAATTGCCGATCCACTCCCAGCTGGTTTCGCTGAAGCTGCCGAACAGCGGGCTGGTGGTGACCTCGTTGACCGTGCGCCCGGCGCCCAGGCCCTCGCGCATCGCATCCAGCGGTGTGGCGCGGGTGATGGCATCCCAGTCCATGGCGGCCGGGAGGCTGCCGGTGAGGACCGTCTGCAGCGTCTGCCCGAGGCTCAGCGACATCTCGGACAGGGTGTCCGGGGCTGGCCACAGGGCCATTTCGCGCGGGAACGAGACCAGTACCACCACGTAGCCGACCATCGCCGGGTTGAACGGGTTGTAGCCCAGGCCGCCATACAGGTGCTTGGCGACGATGATGGCGAAGGCGATGCCGATCAGGGTGACCCAGACGGGTGTGAGCGGCGGTACCGCCAGCGCGAACAGCCAGCCGGTGACGATCGCCGAGTTGTCGCCCAGCGTGGCCATCACCGGGCGCTTGCGGGCAGCGACGATCGCGGCCTCGAAGGCCACCGCGAACAGCACCGCCAGGACCACATTGACTAGTACGCCCCAGCCGAAGAACCAGGCCATGGCGAGAGTGCCGGGCACCAGAGCCATCAGGACCTGCTGCATGACCCCGCCCACCGAGTGGGCCGGGATCATGTGTGGCGAGGATTCGGTGCGAAAGCGCATCAGCGGTTGCCCGTGTCCGTGGAATCGCGTTCGTCGGGTTTGGCGGTGGCCGCGTCCGGTTGTTCGGTCTTCGAGTCCTCGGTTGCCTCCCCGGCCTTGGCGGCCTTGCGCGCCCGGGCGCGCTCCAGCGCGGCCTGGATGGCGGCCTGCTTGTCGCTGTCGGCGTTACCGTCGCCATCGGCGCTGCTGTCTTTCTTCTTGAGCGCGGCCTTCTTTTTGGCCATGCGTTCGGCCTTTTCGCGTTCCTCGCGCTCGATGCGTTCCTGGCGGAACTCGTAGCGTTCGCGCGCGATGTCCGACTTCTGGCGCTCCTTCTCGCGCGCCCAGATCTCGTTCTTGGCATAGCGGTAGTACTGCACCAGCGGGATGTTGCTGGGGCAGACATGCGCGCAACAGCCACATTCGATGCAGTCGAACAGGCCATACTCCTGGGTCGCGTCGAAGTCCTTGGCCCTGGCCTGCCAGTAGAGCTGCTGCGGCAGCAGCTGCGCCGGGCAGACAGCCGCGCACTCGCCGCAGCGGATGCAGGGCATCAGCGGGCCGGGTGCGGGCGTGTCCTGCGGGCGGGTCGCCAGCAGGCAGTTGGTCCCCTTGATCACCGGGATGGCGTCGTCATGGACCGCGAAGCCCATCATCGGGCCGCCCATCACCAGGCGGTCCACGCCCTCGGCATAACCACCGGCGGCGGCGATCACATCGGCGAACGGGGTCCCCAGCAGGGCCTCGACATTGCGCGGATGCTGCACGCCCGGCCCGGTGACGGTGACGATGCGCGACAATAGCGGGCGACCCTGGATCACCGCATCGCAGACCGCCTTGAAGGTACCCGGGTTGTTGCAGATCATCCCGATATCGGCCGGCAGGCCGCCGCTGGGGACCTCCTGGCCGGTGAGGACCTTGATCAGCTGGCGCTCGCCGCCGGTGGGATAGATGGATGGGACCGAGACCAACTGGACCCGCTCGCGCAGTTCGCCGGGGAGGGTCTCGGTCAGTGCCCGCATGGCCTCCGGCATGTTGTCTTCTACCGCGAACAGTACGCGCTCCACACCCAGCAGGTGGGCGACGATGCGGATGCCCTCGAATACCGCCTCGGGGGCGCTGCGCAGCAGCGAGTCGTCGGCGCTGATGTAGGGTTCGCATTCGGCCCCGTTCACGATCAGCGTGTGGATGCGCTGGCCGGCCCGCGGATTGAGCTTGACCGCAGTAGGAAAGGCCGCCCCGCCCAGTCCGACGATCCCGGCATCGCGAATGCGCTGGCGCAGCTTGCGCGGGTCGCGGGTGTCCCAGTCCAGCCAGGGCTCCATGCGGGTTTCGCCCCAGTCGTCGCGGCCATCGCTCTGGATGGTTATGCAGGGGGCGCTGAGGCCCGAAGGGTGGGGTACCGCATGGTCGGCGATCTCCACCACCTCGCCGGAGGTGGGGGCATGCACGTGGGCTGCGATATAGCCCTTGGACTGGCCAATCCGCTGGCCCTTGGTCACACGGTCCCCGACCGCCACGCAGGGCTCCGCCGCCTCGCCGATATGCTGGCCCAGGGGGACGATCAGCCGGGACGGCACGCCCATCACCAGCACCGGGTCGCGGGTGCTGGCGTCGGTCTCTTCGGCCAGTTTCAGGCCCCCATGGAAGCGATGCAGCTGCATAAGCGTATTCTAACGGTTCGCGGGCAGCCGGCTCAGCCGGACTGCTGCGAACCGTCCGCGATGACGTGGATGGGCCGTTCAATCGGCGAAGGGTTCGGCTCCGACCAGCGCCATTCGGTGATGTCGGTGCCGACCGGGACCATGGTGATGCAGTCCACCGGGCAGGGCTCGATGCACAGCTCGCAGCCGGTGCATTCTTCCTCGATCACGGTGTGCATCTGCTTGGCAGCCCCGAGGATTGCGTCCACCGGGCAGGCCTGGATGCATAGGGTGCAGCCGATGCAGATGTTCTCGTCGATGATGGCGACGGCCTTCTCCTGCTCTTCTTCCTCCAGCGGTGTGGGCTCGCGGTCGAGCAGGTCCGCGAGGGCACGCACGGTCGCCTGGCCGCCGGGCGGGCAGCGGTTGATGTCCGCTTCGCCCGCGGCGATGGCCTCGGCGTACGGGCGGCAGCCGGGATACGAGCACTGGCCGCACTGGGTCTGCGGCAGCAGGGCATCGATCTGATCGACGACTGGATCCGCCTCCACGCGAAAGCGCTGCGCGGCGAAGCCCAGAATCACCCCGAACACGGCGGCCAGGCCGCCGATCGCGAGGATGGCGTACAGCACGCTCACAGCCGAACCAGCCCGGAGAAGCCCATGAATCCCAGCGACATCAGCCCGGCGGTGATCATGGCGATCGCGCTGCCGCGGAACATCACCGGCACGTCGGCCACCGCGATCCGCTCACGGATGGCGGAGAACAGGATCAGGACCAGCGAGAAACCGACCGCGGCGCCGAAGCCGTACAGGGCCGACTCGACGAAGTTGTGCGCCTCCTGGACGTTCAGCAGGGCGACGCCCAGCACCGCGCAATTGGTCGTGATCAGGGGCAGGAAGATGCCCAGCACGTTGTACAGCAGGGGCGAGGTCTTGCGCACCACCAGCTCGGTGAACTGCACCACGGCGGCGATGACCAGAATGAAGGCGATGGTGCGCAGGTACTCCAGTCCGAGCGGGAGCAGCAGGTACTCGTTGATCACGTAGGAGCTGACCGCGGACAGCGTCAGCACGAAGGTCGTGGCCAGGCCCATGCCGGTGGCCGTCTCGACCTTGCGTGAGACCCCCATGAACGGGCACAGGCCCAGAAACTTCACCAGTACGAAGTTGTTCACGAGGATCGTACTGATGAGTATCAGGACGTATTCCACGTTAAATCCGAGTCGTCAGGTCAACAATACAGTATCCGGGAGTGGTACAGCGTACTCAACCCCGAGGGCTTCGTGGGTACCCGCTTTCTGCGGGTTGACCCCGTCTTTGGGCGGGTTCCAGGTGTGCGGCGGACAACCTTCTTGTCAGCGGTCCTGAGTAAGAGACTAGCCGCCCTGCGCGCCCGCGGGCATGAGCGAGGTCAAGGACCGTACCGGATGCGCGTCCTGCGCATTCGGGTCGGCCTCGGGGCGGGCGGTCATTAGCCAGGCCTGGTGCGCGCAATCGAGCTCGTCGCCACGCGCGGACAGGACCAGCACCGTCTCGGGCGTGCGGCCGATCTCTTCCGCCAGACGGCGGTAACTGCCGGCATCCCGTCGGCCCCCGATCCGGGTATCGAACAGCCCGTCCAGGCACTCTTCCACTTCCGGGTGCGGGCTGTGGCGCAGCCAGTCGCGCTGCACCGGGGCCGGGGTTGCGCCGAAACTGTAGAGGGCGACGCCGGCCGCGTGCAGGCGCACCAGGGCTTCGGCTGTGGCCGCGTCCAGTCGCGGCTGCAGCGCGCCGGCCTCCAGCGCGTCCGCCCAGACCATGCCCTGCAGTTGGCGCACCGGAGTAATGTCCTGGCCGCCGCGAATCCAGGCGCGGATCTGGGCGAGCAGGCCATCCGCGTCCAGCTCGCGCCCGGAGTAGGCGAGGATATCCGCCAGGGTGCGCTGTACGGCGGTGGACTCCGCGTGACGCTCGAGGAAGCCGGGCAGCGCCTCCTGGGCATGTGGCTCCAGCGTCTCGCGCAGCACGCCGGATGGGGCAAGGATCCCTTCGAAGGCCAGGATGATGGCCTGAGGCGCCGAATGCGCGGCAGAGGCGGCCATTACACGACGAGCTGGCGGGCCAGCGTCTCGCATTCGAACATGAACTCGAAGGCTTCGGTTCGCTGCATCGCCAGTTCTACGGTCTGACCCCAGGTGTACAGGCCGTGTCCGTTGATCAGATACCCGGCGAGCTCCGGATTGCGCGTCATGGCGGCGTCGACCTGGGCGGCCAGCTGCTGCATGTCCGGGTGATTGGCAAACACCGGGATCTGGAGGCCGCGCGAGGGGTGTTCGCAACCCGGGAGTTCGCGCAGGGCCTCGTAATCGCGCAGCAGCAGCGTCCCGGCGACCTGGCGCGAAAGCACCGTGCCGTGGACGCTGTGCGTGTGCAGCACGGCTCCCAGCTTGGGGTCGTGGCGGTACATGATGATGTGCAGGAAGGTCTCGGGCCCGGGGTCTCCGCTGCCGGAGATCAGGTGGCCTTCCAGATCGACGACCATGAAGTCGTGCGCATCCAGCAGATCCTTGCCGCGCCCGGGAGCGGTAATGACAATGTGCTGGTCATCCAGGCGCGCGGAGAAGTGCCCGGTGCGCGCGGGGAGCCAGCCGCGTTCCGCGAGCTCGCGTCCGGCGTCGGCCAGCAGGCGGACCTGTGCTTTGAATTCGGGGCTTTGTTCCATGCGTCCGGGGACCGAGAAAAGAGCGGCAGCTTACGCGAGCAACGGGCGCAAATCCATGGGCCGCGGGTGTTCTGCGTAAATCGCGCCGCCGGGGGCGAGCACTACTTGACGCGCATGCCGGGCCGGGCGCCGTCATCCGGATTCAGGATGTACAGCTCCGAGCCGCCCGGGCCGGCGGCCAGCACCATGCCCTCGGAGACGCCGAAGCGCATCTTGCGCGGGGCCAGGTTGGCGACCATCACGGTATGCCGACCGATCAAGGCCTCCGGCGCGTAGGCGGACTTGATGCCGGCGAATACCTGGCGCGTCTCGTCGCCGATGTCCAGGGTCAGCTTCAGCAGCTTGTCTGCGCCCTCGACGTGTTCGGCGTTGGCGATGCGCGCGATGCGCAGATCCACCTGGGCGAAGGTGTCGAAGTCGATGGTCGCGGCGATCGGGTCCACGCTCGCCTCCGGGGCGGCATTGTCGGTGGCGCTGGATGCCTCGGTGGAGGCCAGGGTGGCCTTCGACGCCTCCAGCAGCTTGTCGATGGTCTCCGCTTCGATGCGGGTCATCAGCGGCTTGAATTTCTGGATGCTGTGTCCGACCAGCGGTCCACGGCTGGTCCAGCGGGTGTCTTCCAGATTCAGGAACTCGGCGGCGTCGGCCGCCAGTTTCGGCAGCACCGGGGCGAGATAGACGATCAGGATGCGGAACAGGTCGAGCCCCTGGGTGTTGATCGCCTGGACCTCGGCCTCGCGGCCCTCCTGCTTGGCCAGTACCCAGGGTTGGGCCTCGTCGATGTACTGGTTGGCCTGGTCGGCCAGGGCCATGATGCGGCGCATCGCCTGGGCGAATTCGCGCTTCTCGAATGCCTCGGCAATCGCCTCGCCCTCGGCCACGAAGGCCTCGTGCAGGTCCGGGCGCGGGAGTTCTGCAGCCAGTTCGCCGTTGAAGCGTTTGTTGATGAAGCCGGCGCAGCGGCTGGCGATGTTGACCACCTTGCCGACCAGGTCCGAGTTCACGCGCTGCACGAAGTCTTCGAAATTCAGGTCCAGGTCGTCGACGCTGTCGCCCAGCTTGGCGGCCAGGTAGTAGCGCAGGGATTCCGGGTTCAGATGTTCCAGGTAGTCGCGGGCGCGGATGAAGGTGCCGCGCGACTTGGACATCTTCTGCCCGTTGACGGTCAGGAAGCCGTGGCAGAACACCGCGGAGGGGGTGCGATAGCCCGCACCGTGCAGCATGGCCGGCCAGAACAGGGTGTGGAAGTAGGCAATGTCCTTGCCGATGAAGTGATACAGCTCGGCGTCGGAGTCCGCCCCCCACCAGGCGTCGAAGTCCAGGCCCTGCTGCGCGGCGTAGGCGCGAAAGCTCGCCATATAGCCGATCGGTGCGTCGAGCCAGACGTAGAAGTACTTGCCCGGCGCATCGGGGATCTCGAAGCCGAAGTAGGGTTTGTCGCGGGAGATGTCCCAGTCGCTGAGACCGGTGTCGAACCACTCGTCCAGCTTGTTGCGGATCGCGTCCTGCAGGCGTCCGGAGCGGGTCCATTCGCGCAGGAAGGCCTCGAAGTCGCCGAGCTTGAAGAAGTAGTGCTCGGAGGCGCGCGACTCCGGGCGCGCGCCGCTGATTGCGGAGACCGGGTCCTTCAGGTCCAGCGGGCTGTAGGTCGCGCCGCAGGCCTCGCAGGAATCGCCGTACTGTTCCGCGGCGCCGCATTTGGGGCAGGTGCCCTTGATGAAGCGATCGGGCAGGAACATCCCGGCCTCGGGGTCATAGGCCTGGTCGATGGTGCGGGTCTCGATATGTCCGGCATCGCGTAGCGCGGTGTAGATCTGCGCGGCCAGCTCGCGGTTCTCGTCCGAATGGGTGGAGTGGTAGTGGTCGAACCCGATGCGGAATTCGGCGAAGTCGGCCTCGTGCTCCTGGCGCACGCGGGCGATCAGTTCTTCCGGCTCGATGCCCTCGGCGCGTGCCTTGAGCATGATCGGCGTGCCGTGGGCGTCGTCCGCGCAGACATAGATAACCTCGTGACCGCGCGAACGCTGGAAGCGCACCCAGATATCGGTCTGGATGTACTCCACCAGGTGGCCCAGGTGGATCGGGCCGTTGGCGTAGGGCAGGGCGCTGGTGACGAGGATCTTGCGCGGGGTATCGGTCATTGCTTGGCTCGTTTGGGTGGCACCGGGCGCGGGTGCAGGGGCGCTATTGTCGGGTTTGGCTCGCGGGTTGTCGAGGCGTGCCAAGGGCTCCGGCATGTTGTCCACAGAAGTTGTGGATAACTCTGTGGGCAACCCGGTGGAATCGGTCGCCAGGCCTTGCCACACAAGGCTGCATGACAAATTGGTTAAAAAACGACCAACACATAAGAAGGCTTGTAAAACAGTCTTTTGCAGAACAATTGTGCAGCGACTTAGATGCTTGTTCGCCTATCTTGGCCGATGTTCCCTATCTTCAGGTCCTTTGTGCATAAAACCGTCGCAAGGGCCTTGACACCTGCCTTGATTCGCGCCTGGGGGGCTTCGGAAAGGACGGGTGGCTCGTGGTGCCATTGGCGTGGTGCACCGAGGCCAGTAGAATCGCGCGATCACTCCCAACATCGGATGCCACGTACCCATGGCCGAACTCGCGCGAGAGCAGATCGAAAACGCCCTGAAGACCGTTCAGGACAAGTACCTCGAGCAGGACCTGGTCGCCGCCGGCGAGGTCCGGGACATCCGCGTGGACGGTGCCCGTGCCGCGATCGATATCCAGATGGGGTATTCCGCTGCTGGGTACCACGACGAGCTGCGCGCCGCCATCCAGGGTGCACTGGCGGGTGTGGCCGGGCTCGAGTCCTCCGAGGTCACCATCAGCACGAAGGTCACGACCCACGCGGTGCAGAAGAGCCTGAAGCCGATGGCGGGGATCAAGAACATCATCGCCGTGGCTTCCGGCAAGGGCGGGGTGGGCAAGTCCACGACCGCGGTCAACCTGGCGCTGGCCCTGGTCGCCGAGGGCGCGCAGGTCGGTATCCTGGATGCCGACATCTATGGCCCCAGCCAGCCGCGCATGCTGGGGATCAAGGACAAGCCGGAATCCAAGGACGGCAAGAGCATGGAGCCGCTGGAGCGCCATGGCGTGCAGGCGATGTCCATTGGTTTCCTGATCGACGAGGACACGCCAATGATCTGGCGTGGCCCGATGGTTACCCAGGCGCTGGAGCAGCTCCTGAACGAGACCAACTGGAAGGAGCTGGACTACCTGATCATCGACCTGCCGCCGGGCACCGGTGACATCCAGCTAACCCTGTCGCAGAAGATCCCGGTTTCCGGTTCGGTGATCGTGACCACGCCGCAGGACATCGCGTTGCTGGATGCGCGCAAGGGCCTGCGCATGTTCGAGAAGGTCGAGGTGCCGGTGCTCGGCATCATCGAGAACATGAGCATCCACATCTGCTCGAAGTGCGGCCACGAGGAATACATCTTTGGTCAGGGCGGCGCCGAGGGCATGGCGGAGGAATACGGCGTGGATCTGCTGGGCGCCCTGCCGCTGGACATCCGCATCCGCGAGCAGGCGGACGGTGGCGAACCCACCGTGGTCGCCGATCCGGAGGGCCGCATCACGGAGATCTACCGCGAGATCGCACGGCGCACGGGTGCCAAGCTGGCTGAGCAGTCCAAGGACTACAGCAGCAAATTCCCCAACATCGTGATCCAGGACAACTGATCCGGTGCGCCACCAGGGACAGGGCCAATGAGCATCAAGGCGGACCGCTGGATTCGGGAGATGGTCGAGACGAAGGGCATGATCGAGCCCTTCGAGCCCGGCCAGATCCGCTACCGCGACGAGCAGCGGATCGTGTCCTACGGGACCTCGAGCTACGGCTATGACGTGCGGTGCTCCGATCACTTCAAGATCTTCACCAACATCAACTCGAGCATCGTCGACCCCAAGGGCTTCGACGAGGGCAGTTTCGTGGACGTACAGTCGGACTGCTGCATTATCCCGCCAAACTCCTTTGCCCTGGCGCATACGGTCGAGTACTTCCGCATCCCGCGCGACGTGCTGACCATCTGTCTGGGCAAGTCGACCTACGCGCGCTGCGGCATCATCGTGAACGTGACCCCACTGGAGCCCGAGTGGGAGGGCCACGTGACGCTGGAGTTCTCCAACACCACGCCGCTGCCCGCCAAGATCTACGCCAACGAGGGCGTGGCGCAGATGCTGTTCCTGCAGTCCGACGAGGTCTGCGAGACCTCCTACAAGGACCGCGGTGGCAAATACCAGGGCCAGCGCGGCGTCACGCTCCCGCGCACCTGACCCAACCCTTCAAGTACGGAGTAGGCCCGCCATGCGTATCGTGATCGCGCTGGGCGGCAACGCCCTGCTGCAACGCGGCGAGACCCCCTCGGCCGAGGCCCAGCAGCACAACGCCCAGCGTGCGGCGGCAGCCATCGCGGCCGTGGCGCGCGAGCACGAGGTGGTCGTCACCCACGGCAACGGGCCGCAGGTGGGGTTGCTCGCCAATCAGGCGGAATGCGATCGCATCGCCTGGCCGCTGGATGTGGTCGGGGCCGAGAGCCACGGCATGATCGGCTACATCCTGGCGCGGGAGCTGCATAACGCGCTGGGTCATGATCGGGTGGCAAGCTTGCTCACCCAGACCGAGGTCGACCCGAACGATCCCGCCTTCGACCACCCGGAAAAGTTCATTGGCCCGACCTGGGGTGCGGCCCGCGCCCGCGGGCTGGCCAACGAGCGTGGCTGGGACGTGGCGCCAGACGGCGAGGGCTGGCGGCGGGTGGTGGCGTCGCCGGAGCCGCAACGCCTGCTGGGTATGGAGGCCGTCTGCAGTCTCGTGGATGGCGGGTCGGTGGCGATCTGTGCCGGGGGCGGCGGCGTACCGGTCGCGCGTGACGGCGACGGGCGTCTATACGGAATCGAGGCCGTGGTGGACAAGGACCTGACGGCCGCATGCCTGGCCGCGCATGTCGGGGCGGACTGGCTGTTGATGCTGACCGATGTCGACGGCGTCTACATGGACTGGGGCACGCCGGACGCCCGGCGCCTGAAGGCGCTTCTGGTTACGGCCGTGGATCCGGCGGCGTACCCGGGCGGTTCCATGGGGCCGAAGATGGAGGCTGCACGGCGCGCTGCCCAGGGCGGCATTCGGGTCGGGATCGGTTCGCTGGAGGACGCCGCGGCTATCCTGGCCGGGCAGGCGGGGACCCGAATCCTGCCGGTGGGCGCCGCCTGAAGCCCTTGCCGGAACCCCCGCCTGTTACACTCGATGTTGCGCGCCCGCCGCAGAGTTTGCAGGCTTCGAGTACACATGGATCAAGAGTGAAGATGATGCGAGAGATTCAGCGAGCCGCCCCCCTGGTGATCGGTCTGACGGCCGTGGGTCTGCTGGCGCTAGGCTGTGGCAGCGGCGAGCCGGAGGAGTCGGCCGGCCCCGCCCAGGGCCTGGAGCAGGGCGGGATCACGCCGCAGGACATGTCCAGTGACGAGGCGCGGCGCCCGCAGCAAAGCGGCATGCCCGCCGCGGACGTGAAGCGCGCAACGGACTGATTGGATCGCTGGCCTGCGGGGGTTCCCCTGCGGTCACCACATGAGGTCGTCGGGTACGACGTAGTCCTTGTATGGGTCGTCCGGGGCAGGTTCCGATCCGGTTTCGTCCTCGGCGGGGATGACCAGTGGCCATTCCGGATCGCGCTCGCGGATGCGGTCGGCGGTCTCGCGCGGGATGACCCGGAACCCCTTTTCCGGGCGCACATCCAGGCCGGCAAGCGCGGCGCGGCCGTCGGCCAGGCGCTTTTGCAGGTCGGCGGTCACCGGGAGGTGGCGGATCTGCCCGCCCTGCTGGAAGTGATAATCCAGCGCGGCATCGCCGGTGGGAATCGGCGCCAGGTGGGTGCTGACCAGTTCGCGGATTTGCGCGTGGCGTGCCCGGCGTTCGGTACGTTCCTGCTGTTCGCGGTTCTTCTGTCGCGAACGCTCGGCCTGTTCGGCCTTGCGCGCCTCGGCCACGCCCGGTTCCGGACCCGTGTTGCGGTCCTTCTTCTTCTTCGCGTTCCCTTTCTGGGCCTTGTGCTTTTGCGACTTGGCCTGGCGAACCTGTTTTTCGTCGACCAGCCCCGTTTTCAGGAGCTGACTGCGCAGATCATCCGACATGAATCCTGCCGTGTTCGGTCAATGTGCGGGGAGGATAGCCGGAATGCGGCCTTGCGTGCACCACGTGCTGTTCAGGCGGCCATGAACTCGCGCAATCCGTCGCGGATCTCGGCGTCCGGCAGATCGGGGAACAGGGTGTGCAATCGGCGCTGGCGGTCGATGGTGAATGTAGGGGTGGTCTGCGGCGCCAGGCGCCCGGCCTCCGCGAGCAGTTGCAGGCCGGCGAGCCGCTCGCTTTGAAGCTCCAGTGCCAGCACCGCGCGGTAGAGCGCGGTGCGCTCGGGGGTGTGGAGCCGCCGGCGCAGTGCGCGGAGGCGTTCGGTGGAGGATGACTGCCAGCGCCGGGCCGTTTGCCGCAGTACGCGCCATTGCGAGGGTCTGAGGGGCTGCGGGTACCACAGGGCAAACAACGCCAGCATCACGTCCACGCCATATTCGTCCTGCCAGCGCATCAGACGTTCGCGAGTGGTGGCATCGACCCACAGTGCGTCGGCGACTGCCCAGAAGGCGTCGAAGTCCGTGGCCGGCTCCGGGGTGACCCCGGCTTCAGGCACTGCTCGCGGCGGAAGTGAAGGTGACCCCGGCCGTGTTGCGCAGGCCGTCGGGCTGGAGGATCTCCAGGTCCCGGGTGTGCAGGTTGATTACGCCCTGGTTGCGCAGCTGAGTAAACAGCCGGCTGATGGTTTCCTGGGTCAGGCCCAGGTGGTTGGCGATGTCTGCCCGTGACATGGGCAGGTAGAACCGTTCGGGGGACAGGCCGCGGGCGCGATGACGCTCCGACAGGGCGATCAGGAAGGTCGCCAGACGCTGCTCCGCGGTACGTTGGCCGAGCAAGGCGTGCAGGCTTTCGTCCTGGGCCAGTTCCTGGCTCATCACGCTCATCATGTGCTGGCGGAAGGTCGGCAGGCGGCCGGCGAGGTCGTCGACATGGCCGTAGGGCACGGCGCAGACGCTGGTGGACTCCAGTGCAATGGCACTGACCGGGTGCTTGCCGGAATGGATCGCGTCCAGCCCCAGGAGGTCTCCGGCCAGCGCGAAACCGGTGATCTGTTCGGTCCCGTCATCCGAGATCAGCACCGTTTTCAGTGCCCCGGTGCGGACCGCGTACAGCGCTTCGAACTTGGTCCCCATGGTGAAGAGGGGAGCACCCTTGGCGATCGGCCGGCGTTGCTGGACGATTTGGTCGAGTTGCCAGAGTTCATCCTGGGGCAGGCCCATAGGCAGGCAGAGCTGGCGGAGGGTGCAGTGCTGGCAGGCTTGGGTGGGTCGTAGCGTCATGGGTGCAGGGTAGCCGTTTTTTCGACGTTGGGGAAAGCGATTTTCGGGGTATGCCATCGGGGGCGGGAATGCGGTACTGTCCCCAAGAGTTGTAGGCGATTACAGAAGGTTTTGCCGTCGGGCAGGGGGCCGCGCCCCGAGATGAGTCGGGGTCCCCTCCCTCCGACGGCTGCGTGGACAATGTGGGCCATCGGTAATTAGACTGAGTCTAAAATCTGCGGCATGGTCAGGGTCGGCATTACGCGTGGGGGCTGAGAGACCCGACCGTCAGAACAAGGACAGGTGTAGCGATGATCGAGCGGTTACTGGAGCAATACATACGCTACGGGACCTTCGTGCTGCGGCATCCGGATGGCCGTGAGCAGCGTTTCGGGAACGGCGCTCCGGAAGTCACCATGCAGGTGCATGACAAGGCGGCGTTACGCAAGATTGGGCGCGACCCGGGCTTCCAGCTGGGCGAGACCTACATGGATGGCCTGTGGTCGCCCGGCCCCGAGGGCCTGCAGGTGTTCCTCGACGTGGCCATGCGCAACTTCGCGCCGATGTTCAAGCAGCGGGTTAACCCCGCAGTGCGCATGTTGCGGGCCCTGATCGAGCAGGGCAACAAGGTGGCACGCTGCTACCAGAACATCGCCCATCACTACGACGTCGATGAGTGGCTTTATCGTCAGTTCCTGGACGAGGGCATGTTCTACAGCTGCGCCTATTTCGAGCGCCCGGATATGACGCTGGAAGAGGCGCAGCAGGCCAAGTGCGCGATGCTGCGCAAGAAGCTGATGCTGGAGCCGGGGATGCGCGTGCTCGACATCGGTTGCGGCTGGGGCGGTCTGGCCTTCCATCTCGCCGAGCATGCCGACGTGCAGGTAGACGGTGTGACGCTGTCGAAGGAGCAGCTGCGGGTTGCCCGTGACGAGACCAAGCGTCGGGGGCTCGAGGATCGGGTGCGATTCCTCTATCAGGACTACCGCGAACACGACGACCAGTACGACCGCATCGTCAGCGTCGGCATGTTCGAGCATGTGGGCACGCCCAACTACGAGACGTTCTTCCGGCGCGTGCATGATCTGCTGAAGCCGGAAGGCATCGCGGTGCTGCACACCATCGGGCGCCAGGAGCCGCCTGGCACCTCCAACCCGTGGTTGAGCAAGTACATCTTCCCGGGCGGGTATACGCCGGCCCTGTCCGAGGTGATGGGCGCGCTGGAGCCCACGCCGCTGTACACCACCGATATCGAGTTCTGGCGCCTGCATTACGCCGAGACTCTGGCCGAGTGGTATCGCCGCTTCCAGAAGGTGCGGGCCGAGGCCGTCGAACGCTTCGATGAGCGTTTCTGCCGCATGTGGGAGTTCTACCTGGCCAGCTGTGAGGGCACCTTCCGCTGGTGGGATCAGGTGGTCTTCCACGTGCAGATGGCCAAGCAGCAGGATGCGGTGCCGCTGACCCGCGATTACCTCTATCGGGACGATGCCCCCGAAGTGATCTCCACACCGCCCGGGGAGGCCCGGGGCGGGCGTAGCGACGCGGCCTGACCGCACCCGCGCTGCGTGCGCCAACCGCGCGAACTGAACCCGCTTTCCCTACACTAAGGGTCACTCCGTACCCACGTCGGGTGCGTTGACACGTTCTGGAGCAGGGCGGGTGTTCGGTCGGATTCGCAAACGCAGGGAGCAGCAGGGCCAGGACGCGCCGGAGGCGACCGGACCGTCACAGGAGCACGTCCTGATCGAGGCGGCCGGGCGCAGCCGCATTACCGAGGTGGCTGCCACCGCACGGCGCGTACCCTGGTCGCTGAACTTCCTGCAGTTGCTGTGGGCCGCCGGGCCGGTCACGTTCCTGGCGATGCAGGGCGGCTACTTCCTCGGTTTTGGCCACGCCGCCCCGGCACAGAACTTCATCTTCTTTGCCGTTTACACCCTGCTGTTCGGGGTCATCGGCCTGGTCGCGCGCTTCGTCGCGGATGCCACACGGGGCAAGCGCCAGGAGCGCTCGCGCGATCAGCTGCGCAACACCATCGACTTGCTGCCGGATCTGCTGTTCGTCACCCGCGACCTGGCGATGGGAGAGATGACCCCGGACATGCGTCGGCGCAAGGCAGCCCAAGTCCTTCTGCACGAAGTGGATATCGCCCCCGAGGCCGTGGCGGTCGCGGTGCGCGAGATGACCGGCGATGCCAGCCTGGCTGCCGCCGCGGAGCAGATCGAAATCTATCGCCGCCTGGGTCTGCGCGCGCGCGTGGGCGATCTGGTGGATGCGACCGAGGATTCGAGACTCGCGGCACTGGAGAAGCTGCACCACGAGGCCCCGGAGGTCGCCGACCTGCTGCGTGATCGCCTGCGGGGCATGGCGCCGACCCAGGAGGACGGCGTGCGGCGCGTGGACCAGTTCCTCGACCGGCTGTTCTCCGCGGCGGATGCGGACGACCTGGCGCGCTGCACGCTTGAGGACGTGCAGGCGATCTTCGTGCTGGCGTTCGAACTGGTGAACGGGCGCCAGATCAAGCGACTGAGCTTCGAGTGGTCCGGTGGATGGCAGCTGGGCGCGGCGCTGGACCGCCTGGAATCGCAGGGCAATCGCTTTCGGGTGGCGCAGGCGGGGGTGGTCAGCCGCCTGCGCTCTCTGGGCATGCTGCTGGCACAGAGCGAGGCCTCCGGCCTGGAACCTCAGGCCCTGCGCGAGCCGGTGGTGAGTCTTGGACGTCAGGTGCTCGAGGCACTGCAGCGGCTGGAAGACCTCGAACCCGGGGAGCATTCGTCCGAGGGCCAGTTGCTGGGGCTCGCCCTGCGGCGCGTGGAGGATCTGCGCGAGGCGCGCGACCAGCTGATGCAGGCCCAGAGCCGCTATACGAACGCAGTGGAGCGCTGGGAAGCCCTGCGGCGAGCACAGGTCGAGAAGAAGGGCGAGAAGGGCTGGTTCAAGCGCAGCGTGCGGGGTATTCGGGTCAGCGAAGAGCTGATCGAACTGAGCGACGATCAGAAGCTCAAGCTGGCGAATGCCTTCTGCAACTATCTCAGCGAATTGAAGATCGAGCGACAGGGAGAGCTTTTCTACCTGGGCGGGTCTGTGCTGGACGCGGAAACCGCCAAGCGTATCGGCATCCAGCTGGCGCTGATCCTGGAACCGCTGGTGGACCTGACCAACCCGAGTATCCAGCGCGCCATCTATGCCAACCCCGCCGCCTACCTCGGGGGCTTGTACGTGGGCATGAGCGCGGATGCCAAGGCCGGTCTGGGCTCCGCCATGGTGCGCAAGGTGCGCCAGGACCTGGGACGCATGGCCGAATGGCTGGCGATGCGGCTGACCCGTATCTATCACCTGCCGCTGAGCGATTCCATGCGCGACTTCCTGGTTGCTCGCTACGGCGCCAACCGCGAGCGGATGGATATGCTGGCCACCCACCCCGGCGACGACTCACATCCGGTCGCACTGCGGGCCGAGCGCTCCCCGGAGTTCGACGCCATGCTGCAGGACAAGACCTGGGGGCGGCTCCTCAAGCGAGGCGCACGCTACCTGCATGCCGAGGAGCGTCGGCGGCGTTGATCGGAAAGGCGGGGCCACCCAGCGCCCTCTCGACTGGTAATTTTGCGCCCAACTGTGTAAGGTTCGCGCCGTTCCTTGGTGCCCGGTCGGCGTTTGCTGGTCGGGTTAAACGGGAAGATCGGTGAGCCCATGTTGATGGGCGAGTCCGACGCTGCCCCCGCAACGGTGATCGAGCGAGAGACCAAGGTCTCTGATGGTCGCGGCATATGTCACTGAGCAAACGCTCGGGAAGGCGCCGCACCGGAACGCTCGTCAGCCCGGAGACCGGCCAGGGAATGATCGCGCGGCATGCGGAGGGCATGCGAGGCGGATGATCGAGCCCAGCCGTTCGCCGGCCCTGGCCGATCCCCCTCGTGTCTGTTTCCTCCTGTCTGCGCGATCCCGACGAATCAACGGCGTGCGGGCGGCTCGCCGGGAGACACGGACGACATGAAACGCACAGCACTTTCCTCGGCCATTCTGCTGGCCATGACCCCCGCCCTGGCACACGCCCAGGACGCCCCCGAAACCGAAGCCCAGACCCTCGACACCGTCCAGGTGACGGCGAGTCGCATCGCTCAGACCGTCGACGAGACGCTGGCATCGGTCACCATAATCGACCGTGAAGAGATCGAGCGGCTGCAACCCAAACAGTTCACCGATCTGCTCGAAGGTCGCGCCGGGATCGAGACCTCCCAGAACAGCGCCTTCGGCAAGACCACTTCGGTCTTCACCCGTGGGGCGAGCTCTGGACACACCCTGCTGCTGGTCGATGGAGTTCGAATGGGGCCTGCGACGGGAGGTGGGGCAAGTTGGCAGTTCCTGCCGCCCGAAGAGATTGAGCGCGTGGAGATCGTTCGCGGGCCCCGCACCAGTATCTACGGCTCCGACGCCATCGGTGGCGTGGTGCAAGTGTTTACCCGCGAGGGGCGCAAGGGTCCGCCGAAGGTCAACGCGTTTGTCGGCGGCGGCAGCTTCAACACCTGGGAGACGGGTGTCGGCGTGGCCGGAGGCAACGATAATACGAGTTATAGCTTCTCAGTCAGCCACTTCAACACAGACGGAATCAATGTCCAGGATGGCGTGGGCGACGAAGACCGCGATGGCTATGAAAATACCTCGCTGGCTACCAAGGTCTCGCACCGCCTGGGTAATGGGGTGGAGGTTTTCGGTAGCGTGCTGTACTCAGAAGGTAGGACCGAATTCGATGGTTCCGAGGATGAAACCGATTTTCGGCATGCCGGGCTTCGTGCTGGCTTGCGCGTGCCCGTGACCCCGCTTTGGGATACCGAGGTCAGTGTCAGTCACAGTCGCGACGAGAACGATAACTTTAGCGAGGGTGTCTTTTCGTCGCGCTTCGATACGAAACGCGATGCCGTGGAGTGGCGCAACGATATCGAGATAACGGACCATGTTTACTTGATTGCCGGGATCGATGCGTACGAAGACCGGGTGGATAGCACCACCGACTATGTTGAAAATTCGCGGTACAACGTTGGCGCATACTCAGTGACGCAGGTTGGAGTGGGCCGTCATGACCTCGAGGGAAGCTTGCGTTATGACGACAATGAGCAGTTCGGCGACAAGGTAACAGGGCAGTTGGCTTGGGGTATGCAGGCAACAGATACCATACGTCTTCGAGCCACTTACGGTACCGCTTTTAATGCGCCTACATTTAATCAACTTTATTGGCCAGGGGCGGGCGATCCGGAACTTCAAGCAGAAGAGTCTGAAACGGTTGAAATAGGCCTACGAGCCAGTTTTTCGCAAGGGTATCTGGACGCAGCAATCTTCCAGTCCCGAGTGGAAAAAATGATTCCAGTTTGGCCGCCTGAGAATGTTGACCAAGCGAGGATTTCCGGACTTGAGCTGGAGGGTGGTTATGAACGTGAAGGTTGGATTTCGCGCGCTTCGTTGACCCTTTTGGATGCAGAGGATCGCGCCACAGGCAATGAACTTCCTCGTCGGTCCCCGGTAACTGCCCGTTTCGATCTGGATAGGCAGATCCAAAGCTTTTCGTTTGGGGGCTCCATCATTGCAAAAAGCCGTTCATACAACGACAGCGCCAATGATGAGCGGCTCTCTGGTTACGGTTTGGTGAATTTGCGCGCTGGGTACCAGATTAATTCGGAGTGGCGAGTCGAGGCCTCGATTGACAACGTGTTCGACCGGGATTACGTGGTCGCGAGAAATTCGTTTGATGGAGTTGACTACAACCAGCCGGGGCGGGCCGCGTTTGTGAAGCTCCGCTACCAGCAGAGGTAAGACCATGGGAAATCGACTGTCGAAGATTGCGACGCGTACCGGCGACGAGGGCCGCACTGGCCTGGGTGATGGCTCGCGGGTGGACAAGGACAGCCACCGGGTCGAGGCCTTCGGTGATGTGGACGAGTTGAACAGTGTCGTGGGCCGGGTTCTGGTCCACGATCTGCCCGAGGAAGTGCGTCGTTCGCTGGCCCTGGTGCAGCACGAGCTGTTCGATCTCGGGGCGGAGCTGGCGGTGCCGGGCCATGAGGCACTTCCGGAGGCCTCGGTCGAGCGGCTGGATGTCGAGCTCGAGAGCTTCAACGCCGATCTTCCGGCGTTGAAGGAGTTCATCCTGCCCGGTGGTGGTCCGGCCACGGCCGACTGCCATATCGCGCGGACGGTGTGCCGCCGTGCCGAGCGACGGCTGGTGGCGCTCAACCACCACGAGGCGCTGCGGCCAAATTCCCTGGCCTACATCAACCGCCTGTCGGATCTGCTGTTCGTGCTCTGCCGCGTGCTCGCGCGTCACGAGAACGGCGCGGAAGTCCTCTGGCAGCCGGCCAATCAGCGCGGCTGAATCCGGCCCGTACCCCCAAATTCAGTCTGTTCTTAACCGGCATGTCGGGAAGCGCTGAAGGTTCAGCGTTTCCCGACCGCTTGCCTGTTGTGCAGCGGTCTGTAGTTTCTCCGGAGTCATCCGTATGTCCATCTGGAAACGCACCCTATTATTGCTTGCCGCCTGCCTGTGGGCGGGGTCGGCGTGGGCCGGTCCACAGATCACCGGCATCGTGTCGGATCGCTCGGCGGCCGAGGTTGCCGCCGGCGCCCATCGCTTTCTCGAGGCCCATCCCAACGCGGAAGTCGTTCTGCGCACACCGGAGCAGCTGGCCGACAAGGACGACGCCGCCGTTGCGGCCCTGTGGGCCGAGGCCGATGCAGTACTGGTGGCCGCCGTGTTCGGCGACCAGGCCGGGCGCCTGGAGCGCCTGTTGCGCGAGCAGCCGCCAGCCGACGGCGCGGCGGTGCTGGCGATCAATAGCGAACGCCGCCTGACCGCACTGTCGCGCCTGGATGGCGAGTTCGTGCTGGCGGGCCTGGAAGACGATGCGCGCACCGAGCTGGCGGAGAACCCCGAACCCGGAGTGGACCCGCGGGAACATCTGACGACTCAGAAGGAGCGCTTTGCGGAGCAGGTGGACTGGCTGACAGGCCGTGCCTTCTATCAGGGCCGTACCCCGGAGAGCATGGAAGGGCTGATGCGCTGGCTGGCGGCGGCCGGTGGCCATGTGATCGAGGTCCCCGAACCGGACCCGCGCGAGACGATCCGCTATTACCGGGATGGGGTCTCGAGAGCCGATCCCGGGGATCTTGGACTCGACGCTGGGCCGGCTGTCGCGCTGCTGGACCTGGATACCGGCGACCGGCCCGGTGATCGGGCGCTGCTGGATGCGAGCTGCGAGGCGCTGGAACAACGCGGCCTGCAGTGCTTTGCCGTGCTGGCGCGCTGGGGTGGCGCCAGCCGCGAGGCGGTGGAGCAGCTGGCCGAACGCGCGGCCCCGGCCGAGCTGGCCGGGATCGTGAGCCTGCAGGACTTTGTCGTCGGCGGGGGCGGCAACCGCGAGGCCGTGGCCGCGGCCTTTGGCGAGCTGGACGTGCCGGTGGTCAAGGGGATCCGTCTGGCGGACGTCAGCACGCTGCAGTGGCAGCTGTCGCATGAAGGGATCCCCTGGGACAAGGTGCATTACCACGTGGCCATGCCCGAGTTGCAGGGGATGAGCCAGCCGATGGTACTGGCCACCGCCGGCGAGCCGGCGATCGACGCGCGCACCGGGGTGCGCCTGCGGCTGTCGGAGCCAGAGGACGAACGGGTCAAGGCCCTGGCCGAGCGCATGGCGGCCTGGCAGCGCCTGCGCGCCAAGGACAACGCGGACAAGCGCGTGGCGGTGGTGTACTACAACCATCCGCCGGGGCGGCAGAACATCGGTGCGGACAAGCTCGACGTGCCCGAGTCGTTGCTGGAGATGCTGCAGCGGCTGGAGGCCGCGGGATACGACCTCGGGGATGACGTGCCCGAGGATACCGATGCGCTGATGGACATGATCCAGGATCGCGCAGTGAACCTGCCGGAGCAGGCGGATGCGCTGGATGCGATCGCCGGGCGAGTGCCTTCGCTGGATCGCGAACAGTACCAGGCCTATTTCGAACGCCTGCCCGAGTCCGTGCAGGCGGAGCTGGTGGATGGTCCGATCGGCTATCTGCAGGCCCGCCTGGAGACGGCCTGGAAGGCCGACAAGACCGAGCTGGCCCAGGCCGCGCTGGACAGCGGGGTCGGCGATCTGCGCCACATGCTGGAGAGCTACCCGCACGATGCGCAGGAGCGGGCGCTGGACCTGCTTGCACAGTACGAGGCGGCCTGGAAGGCCACGCTCTCCAGTGCGGATGAACACGCAACCACCGAGAGCCTGCGCAAGGCGCTGGTGCGTACCGGAATCCCGGGCCTCACGGGCTGGGGCGAGGCGCCCGGCGAGGCGATGACCCGCGACGGCGAGATGCTGTTCCCGGGGATCGAGTTCGGCAACGTGTTCATCGGCCCGCAGCCGCCGCGCGGCTGGGAGGTCAGCGAGCGCCTGCTGCACGCCAACACCACCTTCCCGCCGACCCACCAGTATGTCGGCTTCTACCACTGGATCCGGGATCACTTCGAGGCCGATGCGCTGGTCTATGTCGGGCGCCATTCGACCCGCGAGTTCCTGCCGCGCCGGCGCGCCGGCATGACGCCGGATGACTATCCGGAGATCCTGGGCGCCGAGCTGCCGATCATCTATCCCTACATCGTCGACGGCGTGGGCGAGGGCATCCAGGCCAAGCGCCGTGCCATGGGCGTGATGATCAGCCACCTGACCCCGCCGCTGGCGGCCACCGAGCTGTACGACAGCCTGCTCGAGCTGCGTCAGCTGGTGGAGACCTACGAGTCCGCCGCGCAACCCGACGCAGCCACCCGTTCGCGCGCGGCGCAGACGTTGCGTGAACGCATCGACGATCTGGGTCTGACCGAGACCATCGAGCGTGAACTGGCGCGCGGCCATCACCATGACCACGGGCACCACCACGACGCGCACGGAGATCATCACGACCATCACGAAGGCGATGACCACCACGAGGTGTCCGAGTCAGCCCATAACGACGCGCGCCATGAGGAGGAGCACGGCGAGCATCACCGGGACGACCACCATGGGGAACATGGTCACGACGAACACGAACATGCTCACAAGCACGACCATGAGGACGAGCACGGTGACGAGCATGGCGAGGAACACGGCGACAGTCGCCTCGCCGAGATGGACGAGGAGCTGCTGGTCCACGAGATCGGTCACTACCTGACCGACATGCAGGAGGACCAGATGCCGCTGGGCCTGCATGTGTTCGGTCGTGACTGGAGCGACGAGGCAGTGGACACCATGCTCGCGTCGATGGCCGGCGATGACGAGATCGGCGACGACTGGGACGCGAAGCTGCGCGGCTCACCGGCCAGCGAGCGCGAGCACCTGCTGGCGGCGCTGGAAGGACGCTTTGTCCCGCCCGGCCAGGGCAACGACCCGATCCGGACCCCGGAAGTCCTGCCGACCGGGCGCAACTTCCATGCCCTGGCCGCGGACCTGGTGCCGACCCGGGTGGCTTGGGCCATTGGCCAGGAACTGGCGGCCGACGCTCGCGAACACGGCGACCCGGAGGCGGATGGCAGCGAGGCCATTATCCTCTGGGCCTCGGACACGGTGCGCGACGAGGGCGTGATGGTCGCCTTCGGGCTCGACATGCTGGGCGTGCGTCCGGCCTGGAACAGCCGCGGCATCGTCGAGGGCCTGGAGCGCATGGATCTCGACGAGATCGAACGCGATCGCCGTCGCGACGCCCTGTTCACCACCTCGGGCCTGTTCCGCGACCTCTACGAGGATCAGCTGGTCTGGTTGGACCGGGCGGCGCGCCTGGCGCTGGATGGCGCCTCGGAGACCATCCTCGAACAGCACCCCGAGCTGGAAGATGCCCTGCAAGCGGCCCTGGCCCCGCTCGGCGAGGATCTGCGTGATCCGGGCGAGGAGCCGCTTGCGCGCAATGACGTGGCGGCGCAGTGGGTGGAGGACACCCTGGCTCTGCGCGCAGCCGGGCTCGACGGCGCGACTGCCGGCGAACAGGCCGCCCTGCGGGTGTTCGGTACTGCGCCGGGTGCCTACGGGGCCGGGGTGAACCGGCTGGCCGACCGCTCCGGTGCCTGGGAGGACCGCGCCGAGCTGGGGGCGGCCTACCTGCGCCGCATGGGCCACGCCTACGGGGTCGAGCAGTCGGGCGAGTCGGCCCATCAGGCCTTCGAGGCCCGTTTGGGGCGCGTCGGACGCACCTACCTGGGGCGTGCTTCGCATCTCTACGGCCTGCTGGACAACGATGACGGCTTCGATTTCCAGGGCGGTCTGTCCACCGCCGTGGAGTCGATCCGCGGCGCGGTGCCGGACAACCGCGTGCTGCAGCACGCCGACCCGGACGACCCGCGGGTGGAGACCCTGGGTCGTGCGCTGATGCGCGAGCTGCAGGGGCAGAACCTGAACCCGCAGTGGATCGAGCCGCTGATGGACCACGGCTATGCCGGGGCGCGGACCATGGCCCGCGATTTCGTCGACAACCTCTGGGGTTGGCAGGTGACCAACCCCGAGATCGTCCGCTCCTGGGTCTGGGACGAGGTGCATGACGTGTACCTGCAGGATCGCCACGACCTCGGCCTGGACAAATTCCTGGCCGACGGCCACAACGTGCACGTGAAGACGCACCTGCAGGCCGTGCACCTGGTGGCCGCGAGCCACGGCTTCTGGGAGGCCGACCCGGAGGTGCTGCAGGCGCTGTCGGAGCGCTTTGCCGAGCTGGTGGCCGAGCATGGCCTGCCGGGTAGTGGGCACACCCGGCCTGATCACCCGATGCTCGACGAGGTTGCCGCGCGGCTGGACGACCCGGAACTGCGCGAGGCCTTCGAGGCGGTGCGCGCGGCGGCCCAGATCGAACGGGCCGAGCCGGAGTCGGACCCGAGCCGGGTGACCGAGATCCAGCCGCTGGAAGACCTGACCGCCCGGGAGATGCAGGAAGCCCCGGAACCGGCCGAGGGCGGTGAGGAGAGCGGCGACGAGGCGGCCGGTATGCCCTGGGTCCCGTGGCTGGTCGCCGGGGTGCTCATCCTGCTGCTGCTCGGTGGCATCGCCGCCGGCCGCCGCCGATAACGACCGTCGTGGATATTTGACCTGTAGGAGCCTGCTTGCAGGCGAACCGCCCCTGCCCCGGTTGGGCTCTGGCGGGTGCTTCGCCTGCGAGCAGGCTCCTACAGGGCTAGGGCATGACTGAACGAAGGATAACGAGGTAATCCGAATGTCTTTCTCGATCACGATGAATCTGATGGACACGGTGGTCAGCTGGTTGCTGCAGCCCGTGATCGTCGGGCTGCTGGTCCTGGTCGCCGTGGCGGTCTGGGAGCTGGGCCTGGCCCTGGGCGAACGCTCGGGTGGAGTGCGCCGGCTGGAGCTGCGCGGCGATGCCGAACGCCTGGCCTGGCTGGCGCGGCGGCGGATCGACCGCGCCGACCTGCTGGCGCGGATCGGCCCGATGCTGGGGCTGATGGGCACGCTGATCCCGCTGGGCCCGGGCCTGGCCGCCATGGGCCGAGGAGAACTGGAAATCCTCGCCCAGGCCGTTACGGTGGCCTTCAATACCACGGTGCTGGGGTTGCTGGTCGGGATCCTCGGCTTCCTGCTCGGACGGCTGCGGCGACGCTGGTACGACGCCGCGATGGAGCGCATGGAGGCGGGGACATGAGGGTGCCGCACTACCGCGCCTCGCGCTTCGACGCGCCCGACGAGGAGCCGATGGGCCCGCTGGCCAACTTGGCCGACATTATGCTGGTGTTCGCGGTCGGCCTGATGGTGGTGATGGCCGCTTCGGGCAGCGGGCTGGAACCGGCCAGCGGCGGTGCCGAGATCGAGCCGGGGCGTGAAATCCCCGACCCACCCGAGGGCGCCGGCGAGGCCGGCTCCGGGTACGAATCCATGGGGCAGGTGTACCGCGACCCGGAGACCGGTCGCATGATCCTGATCGGCGAATGAGCACGTTTCCGTGTCGTGTTCGCCTGCCGGCAATCAACAAGTAGGGGTTCCGATGATTACTCAGGTCTGCCGACGTACTCGCGTCTCCGGGCGCAGATGGCCATGCTCCCCCAGGACCGGATTTCTGGTCCTTGTCCTGACCGCGGCGTTGGCCTTCCCGGTAACAGCGACGGCGGAGGACTGTCCGCGGATTGTTAGCCAGTCGCCATACATTACGCACTCGCTGGAGTATCTGGGGCTGGCATCCTGCATCGTAGGGGCGAGCCGCTACGACGATCTCGAGGTGGCGGATACCGGCGGCATCCTGGACCCGGACGCGGAGGCGATTGCTCGCCTCGAGCCCGAGCTGGCGTTCACCTCGAGCTGGGTCGAGCCCGAGGACTGGGCCGATACCGTGCCGGCGCGGACCCGGGCCATCGTGCTGGGTGGCTTCGAAGGGATGGATGCCGTGCGGGAAAATCTCGAACGCATTGCGGATGCTGCGGGCCTGGACGACGGTGCGGCGCGCGCCGCTGCATTCGAGGATGCGTGGCAGGACGCGGCCGATGCCGTGGGGGCCTCCGGCGAGCGCGCGGTCCTGATGTCCTCGTGCAGCGCGCAGGCCTACGTGTACGGCCCGCAGACTTGGCTGCACGATGCCTTCACCCGGGCGGGATTCGAGGTGGTCGCGACCCAGACCGGCGTACATCACCTGCGGCTGTCGGAGGAGACCGACGAACTGGCCGATCTGATTAATGCGCATGACCCCGACGTGGTGTTCACCTTTTACGGGGCAGATACACGCAGCTGTCGTGCGGTGGTGGCATCGGGGCCGGTGCGGGTGGTGAACCTGCCACCCGGGTATTTCTCGCACCCGGCACCGGTGATCCTGGAGGGGCTGGCCGAACTGCATACGCGGCGCGCCGAGTGGGCGGTAGAACCGTAGCCGGTCCGGCGAGACCCGTGCGCATTTTCTCTATTACGAACTGCAGGAGTGTAGCGACATGACCAACGATACCGATGCGGCCAGGGCCGAACGCCACGCGCAGCGCATGGCGCGCAAGAAGGAAGTGATCGATCGCCGGATCGCCGAGGCGCAGGAAGAGCGCGGCGTATTCCTGGTGCTGACCGGCAACGGCAAGGGCAAGAGTTCCTCCGGCTTCGGCATGGTGGCCCGCGCGCTGGGCCACGGTATGCAGGTGGGCATCGTGCAGTTCATCAAGGGCCAGTTCGCCACCGGCGAGGAGGCCTTCTTCCGCGGTCAGGACAACGTGCAGTACCACGTGATGGGCGAGGGCTACACCTGGGAGACCCAGGACCGCGACAAGGATGTCGCTGCCGCGCAGGAGGCCTGGGCCCATGCCCGTGACATGCTCACCGATCCAGCCGTGAACATGGTGCTGCTGGACGAGCTGCACATCGCCCTGAAGTACCAGTATCTGGACGTGGACGAGGTCCTGCAGGTGCTGGCCGCGCGCCCGGAGATGCAGCACGTGATCACCACCGGCCGCGCCGCGCCGCAGGCCCTGGTCGACGCCGCGGATACCGTTAGCGACATCCAGATGGTGAAGCATGCCTTCAAGGCCGGCATCAAGGCGCAAAAGGGGGTCGAGCTGTGAGCGTAAGCTGCCCCGCGGCGTTCGTCGCGGCCCCGGCATCCGGCCAGGGCAAGACGACGGTCACCGCAGCGATGGCCCGTTATCACCGCAACCGGGGGTTGCGCGTGCGGGTGTTCAAGACCGGACCGGACTTCCTCGATCCGATGATCCTGGAACAGGCCTCCGGGCATACGGTGGACCCGCTGCACCTGTGGATGGTGGGCGAGGAGGCCTGTCGCCAGATGCTCTTCGAGGCCGCGCAGGAGGCCGATCTGATCCTGGTCGAGGGCTCCATGGGCCTGTTCGACGGCGATCCCTCGGGGGCGGACCTGGCGGTCAAGTTTGGCCTGCCGGTCCTGGCGCTGGTGGATGCCAGCGGCATGGCCCACACCTTCGGCGCCATCGTGCACGGGTTGTCCACCTGGCGCCCGGAGATGCCGTTTGTCGGGGTGATCGCCAACCGCACCGGCAGCCCCGGGCACGGGCGCATGCTGCGCGATGCCATGCCGGAGGGGGTGCATTTCTTCGGTGCCATCCAGCGGAACGAGGCCCTCAGCGTGCCGGACCGCCATCTGGGGCTGGTGCAGGCCGGGGAAGTCGAGGATCTGGACGCGCGCCTGGAGGCGGCCGCGGCGGCGATCGCCGAGGCCGGCGTAACCGAGCTGCCGGCGCCGGTGACCTTCACCGCCGCGGCCGGCGCCGACGAGACCCCCGCCCCGGCGGCGCAGCTGGACGGGCTGCGCATCGGCATCGCGCGCGACGCCGCGTTCGCCTTTACCTATCCCGGCAATCTGGCATTCCTGCAGGAACAGGGGGCGCAGCTGGAGTTCTTCTCCCCGGTGGCCGGCGACGGCCTGCCGGCGGTGGACGCGGTCTGGCTGCCGGGCGGCTATCCCGAGCTGCACCTGGATGCGCTGGCGGCCAATACCCGCCTGCAGGCGGACCTGGCCGCGCATCACGCCGCCGGGCGGCCGATCCTGGCCGAGTGCGGTGGCTTCCTCTATCTGCTGGAGCAACTGGCGGATCGCGACGGCCACGGCGCGGCGATGGCCGGCCTGATCCCCGGCCACGCGCAGCTGGAGGACAAGCTGCAGGGCCTCGGCCTGCAGGCGGCGCCGCTGCCGGAGGGCGAGCTGCGTGGGCACACCTTCCACCACACCCGCGCCGAGGTCGGGCTGGAACCGATCGCTCACTGCACCCGGGCGCGCGGGACCGGTTCCACCGGCGAGGCGGTGTACCGCGATGGCCGCCTGACCGCGACCTACCTGCACGCCTGGTTCCCCTCCAACCCGGAGGCGGCGGCGGCCCTGTTCGCGTCATGAGCCGGGCGTTTCCGCACGACATCCCGGCCGCCGCCGGTCGCGTGGATCTGGTGGGCGCCGGTCCGGGCGATCCCGGCCTGCTGACGCTGGATGCGGCCGCGGCGCTGCGCGATGCCGAGGTGCTGCTGCATGACCGTCTGATCCCCGAGGCCATCCTCGACATGGCCAACCCCGGCGCCGAACGTTGCTACGTGGGCAAGGCCCGCTCCAACCACAGCCTGCGCCAGGAGGACCTGAACGCGCTGATGGTCGCGCGCGCCCGCGAGGGCCGCTACGTGGTGCGACTGAAGGGCGGGGACCCGTACGTCTTCGGCCGCGGCGGCGAAGAGGCGGCGGCGCTGGCGGCGGCCGGCATCCCGGTGCGGGTGATCCCGGGGATCACGGCGGCGGGCGGCTGCGCGGCCTTTGCCGGCATCCCGCTGACCCATCGCGATCATGCCCACCGCTGCCAGTTCGTGACTGCACACCGGCGCAATGGCAGTACCGGGCTGGACTGGGATGCGCTGGCCGCCCCGCGGCAGACGGTGGTGATCTACATGGGGCTGAACCCGCTGCGGGAGATTTGCGCCGGCCTGATCGAGGCCGGGGCGCCGGCCGAGCGCCCGGCCGCGATCGTGGAACACGGCACCTGGCCGGGGCAGCGGGTGGTTACCGGGACCCTCGGCGACCTGCCGCGGCGCACCGCAGATCTGACGCTGCAGTCGCCCAGCCTGCTGATCGTCGGCGACGTGGTGAGCGAACGCCGGAACATCGCCGCCTTCCTGAACCAGGAAGCGGTGGACACCCCGGAGCATTCGGCCGAAGTGGCCAATGGTTGAACCGGCCGCCCAACCCGGGGCGATGCGCGCCGAGAGCCGCGACGGCTCCGGACCGTTGCGCACCGGCCTGACCACCGGCACCAGCGCTACGGCCGCCGCCCTGGGCGCGGCGCGCCTGGCGCTGGCCGGCGAGCGGAGTGCGGCGGCCGAGGTGGTGCTGCCGCGCGGCCAGGTGGTCAGCCTCGCGCTGGCGGCGCTGGAACTGGTACCCGGTGGCGCCGAGGCCGCGGTGATCAAGGATGCCGGGGATGACCCGGACGCGACCCACGGGGCATGGATCCGGACCCGGGTCGAGCCGCAGGAGACCGCGGGCATCACCTTCGTCGCCGGGCCCGGGGTGGGCACGGTGACCCGCACCGGGCTGATGCTGCCGCCGGGCGAACCGGCAATCAACCCGGTGCCGCGGCAGATGATCAGCGACCATCTGGAGCGTCTGGCCCGCGAGCTCGGGCACCCGGGCGGCTTCCGCGTGACCGTCAGCGTGGACGGGGGCGAGCATATTGCCCGGCGCACCATGAACCCGCGTCTGGGCATCCTCGGCGGGATCTCCATCCTCGGGACCACCGGGATCGTGCGGCCCTTCTCCTGCAGCGCCTATATCGCCTCCATCCACCAGGCGGTCGACGTCGCCCGCGCCAACGGCCTGACGCAGGTGGCCTGCTGCACCGGCGGGACCAGCGAGCGCGTCGCGCGCGAGCGCTACGGGCTGGACGAGATGGGGCTGGTGGAGATGGGTGACTTCTTCGGCGCCGTTCTCAAGTACCTCCGGCGCCAGCCGCTGCCCCGGGTCAGTCTGGTGGCGGGCTTCGGCAAGCTGAGCAAGTTCGCCGCCGGGCACCCGGACACCCACAGCCGCAGCAGCGCCATCGATCTCGATTTCATCGCCGCCAGCGCCGAGGCGGTGGGGGCGGATGCCGCGCTGGCGCGGCACATCCGCGGCTGCAACACCAGCATCGAAGCCCTGGCCGCCTGCGAGGAGGCCGGCGTGGCGCTGGGGGATCGTATCGCGGCCCTGGCGCTGGAACAGGCGCGGGGCTACCGCCTGTCCGATAGTGTGCTGGACGTGGTCGCGGTGGATCGCCAGGGCCGGGTGGTGGGCACGGCCGGCGACGAGGGTCGGGCATGACGGTCCCGGCCATCGCCATCGACGACCTCGCCAAGACCTACGCCGGCGGCCGGGTGGGCCTGGACGGGGTGAGCCTGCGGGTGGACGAGGGGGCGTTCTTCGGCCTGCTGGGGCCCAATGGCGCCGGCAAGACCACCCTGATCGGCCTGCTGACCTCGCTGCTGCGGCTGGAACGCGGCCGGGTGCAGGTCTTCGGCCATGACCTCGCGCGCGAGCCGGTGGCCGCCAAGCGCCTGGTCGGTTTGGTGCCGCAGGAGGTCAATTTCAACAGTTTCGAGCCGGTCGGCGAGATCATCGAGACCCAGGGCGCCTACTACGGGCTGTCCCCGCGCGAGGCGCGCCGGCGCACCGGCGAACTGTGCGAGCGCCTGGGCCTGGCCGATCGCCGCCGGCAGACCGCCTGGGGGCTGTCCGGCGGCTTCAAGCGGCGCCTGCTGATCGCCCGGGCGCTGGTACACCGGCCGCGCCTGCTGGTGCTGGACGAGCCCACCGCCGGGGTGGACCTGGAGGCGCGCCACGACCTCTGGGCCCTGCTGCAGGAGCTGAACGCGGATGGCGTGACCATCCTGCTGACCACGCATTACCTGGAGGAGGCCGAGCGGTTGTGCCGTCAGCTCGCCATCATCGACGGGGGGCGGTTCATCGCCGAGGGCAGCACGGCCGAGCTGCTGCGCGGGCTGCGTTTCCAGACCCTGGTGGTCGAGCTGGCCGAGCCGGTGGCACAGCCGGAAGCCCTGGATGGCGCGCTGAGCCGGGGCACGCTGCGTTCGGTGGATGCGCACACCCTGGAGGTGGATGTCCCGCGCGGCGCGGAGCTGAACCCGGTGTTTGCCGAGCTGACCGCCGCCGGGGTGCGCATTGCCGGCCTGCGCGAGAAGGGCAATCGCCTGGAATCGCGTTTCCTCGAGCTCTTGCGCGAGCGCGGCAGCGGGGAGGGGGCGGCATGAAGGGTCCGGAGAACGCCGTGCTGTACTGGTATGCCTGGCGCGGGCTGGTGGTGAAGCAGATGCGCCGCTTCCTGCGCGGTTGGCTGCAGAACCTGCTGCCGTCGCTGGTCACCGCGGTGCTGTTCCTCGCGGTGCTGGGGCATCTGGTGGGGCGCGAGATCGGGACCATGGGCGGGGTGGCCTATGCCGACTTCATCCTGCCCGGGCTGATCATGCTGGCGGTGGTGACCAACGCCTACTCCAACACCACGCTGGCGATGTTCGGCGCGCGCCTGCAGCGCCACATCGAGGAGATCCTGGTGGCGCCGATGCCGCCGTGGCTGATCGTGGCCGGGTTCGCCACCGGCGGGATGCTGCGCGGCCTGCTGGCCGGCGCCCTGGTGCTGGCGATCGCGCTGCCGTTCAGCGATCTGCAGCTGCACCACGCCGGGGCCGTGCTGGGCATCGCGCTGCTGACCGCGGTGCTGTTCTCGCTGGCGGGGCTGATCAACGGCCTGTTCGCGCGCAGTTTCGACCACACCTCGGTGATCAGCACCTTCGTGCTGACGCCGCTGATCTATCTCGGCGGGCTGTTCTATCCGATCGAGCGCCTGGCCGATCCCTGGCAGGGCGTGGCGCAGCTGAACCCGCTGTATTACGTGATCGAGGGCTTCCGCCACGGCCTGCTGGGCCACAGTGCGGTGGACTGGACCACCACCTTCGCGGTGCTGGCCGGGGCCTCGCTGGCGGTCGCGGTCCTCGCCTGGTGGTTGGTGGCGCGCGGCACGAGGATCCGCGCGTGAGCGCCGCGGGCACCCCCGAGCCGTGGCGGGTGCGCGGCGCCTGCCCCGGCGTGGCCGCGCCCATGGCCACCGGCGATGGCTACCTGCTGCGGGTGCGCCACCCGATCGGCGGCCTGAGCGCGGCCGCGGCGCGGGTGCTGGCGGCCACCGCGCGGCGCCTGGGCAATGGCGAACTGGAACTGACCCTGCGCGGCAACCTGCAGCTGCGCGGCGTGGCGGCGGCGGATCTGGACGCCGCGCGCGCGGCCCTGGCCCCCACCGGGCTGGTGGATGCGCAGGCGGAACGCGAGGCCCGGCGCAACGTGCTGGCGGCGCCGGCCCCGGATCTCGATCCGGCGGCGGTGGACGTGCTGCCGCTGGCAAGCGCGGTGACCGCCGCGATCCTCGACGAGCCCGCGTTGCAGGACCTGCCGGCCAAGGTGGGCGTGGTGGTCGACGGCGGCGGGGATGCCTCGCTGCGCGGGGTGCCGGCGGACCTGCGCCTGGATCCGGTGTGCGCCAGCGGGGGCACCCGCTTCCGCCTCGCGGCCGGGGGCACCGCGGCGGCGGCGACCCCGCTGGGCGAGGTGCCGGCGGAGCGCGCCCCGGCAGCCGTGGTGCGCACGTTGCGCGCGTTCCTGGAGCAGCGCGCCGCGCTGGATCCGCCGCCGGGGCGGCTGCGCGATGCCCTGGGCATGCCCGGGGCCCAGGCGCTGCGCCTGCCGGGTGCGGACGCGGAGGCAACGGGCGCGGTGGTGGATGCCGGCTCGCCGGTGCGTGCCGGGGACTGCCTTGGTGCGCCGGCCGGCGGCGTCTGGGTGGGCGCGGCCTTTGCGTTCGGCGTGATCGACGCCGCACGGCTGGAGGCCCTGGCCACCTGGCTGGAGGGCTTTGGCGGGGGCCTGCGCGTGACCCCCTGGCGGGCGCTGCTGCTCACCGGCGTGCCCCCGGAGGCCGCCGCGGAACTGCAGCGCCGGCTGGCGCAAATGGGGGCCGTGACCGACCCCGCGGACCGGCGCCTGGGCGCGGATGCCTGCGCGGGACAGCCGGGCTGTGCGGCGGCGTGGATCCCGGCGCGCACCGAGGCCGCCGCGCTGGTGGAATGCATGCCGGCCCTGGTCGCGAGCGGGATGCGGCTGCATGTCTCCGCCTGCGAGAAACGCTGCGCGGTGCCGGAGCAGGGGGTTGTCGACGTGACCGCGCGCGCGGATGGCCATGCCCTCGCGCTGCGCCTGCCGGACGGGCAGGCCCGCGAGTGGACGGGGCTGACCCCGGCGCAGGTGCGCGCCCGGGTCGCGGCGCTGGAGCGGGCGTTCGTGCGTCAACGAAATTCTGGAGAGGAGTTGCAAGCCATGCTGGAACGGATCGGGCCGGCGGCCTGGATCGAGGCCGCGCAAGCGGCGAACCACGAGGAGGAAGAGCGTGACGGAAACTGAGGCCTGGAGCTACGAGCGCAGCGGGGCCGCGATCTATGCGGAATCCTTCGCGATCATCCGCGCGGAGGCGGATCTGGAGCGCTTTCCGCCTGACCTGGTGGCGGCGGTGGAGCGCATGATCCACAGCTGCGGCATGCCCGATCTGGCGCAGGACATCCGGTACTCCGCCGGGGTCGGGGCCGCGATCCGCGCGGCGCTGGAGGCGGGCGCCCCGGTGCTGTGCGACAGCGAGATGGTGGCCCACGGCATCACCCGCGCACGCCTGCCGGCGGACAACCCGGTGCGCTGCACCCTGCGCGACCCGCGCGTGCCGGAACTGGCGCAGGAGCTGGGCAATACCCGCAGTGCGGCGGCGATGGAGCTGTGGCGTCCGGAGCTTGCGGGCGCGGTGGTCGCGATCGGCAATGCGCCCACCGCGCTGTTCCGCCTGCTGGAGATGCTGCGCGACGGCGCGCCGCGCCCGGCCGCGGTGATCGGCATCCCGGTGGGGTTTGTTGGTGCGGTGGAGAGCAAGCAGGCGCTGGAGGACAACCCGTTCGGACTGGAATACCTGACCGTGGCCGGGCGCCGCGGCGGCAGCGCGATCACCGCCGGGGCGGTCAACGGCCTCGGGAGGGAGCCGGCATGAGTGCGCCCGGAACCCACGAGCCCGGAACGATCGAACCCGGAACCATCGAACCCGGGGTGCTCTGCGGCGTGGGCACCGGTCCGGGGGATCCCGAACTGATGACCTTCCGCGCCGCGCGGCGCATCGGCGAGGCGCCGGTGGTGGCGTATTTCTGCAAGCGCGGGACCACGGGACAGGCGCGACGCATCGCCGACGCGCATATTCGGCCCGGGCAGATCGAGGAGGCGCTGGTGTATCCGGTGACCAACGAGATCGCCCACGAGGAGGACAGCTACCGCGAGCGGATCGAGGCGTTCTTCGACGAAGCGGCCGCGCGCCTGGCGACGCATCTGGAGGCCGGGCGTTCGGTCTGCGTGCTCAACGAGGGTGATCCGTACTTCTACGGCTCGTTCATGCACGTGCACCTGCGCCTGCGCGAGCGCTTTCGCAGCGAGGTGGTGCCGGGGGTGATCTCGCCGCTCGCCGCGGCCGCGCAACTGCCGACCCCGCTGGTGATGCGCGACGACACCCTGAGTATCGTGCCGGGGACATTGCCGGAGGCGGAGCTGGAGGCCGCGCTCAGGCCCGCGCAGGCGGCGGTGATCATGAAGCTGGGCAAGCAGCTGCCGAAGATCCGCCGCGTGCTGGATCGCCTGGGGCTGAGTGCGCGCGCCTGGTACATCGAACGCGCGAGCTTCGACGAGGAACGGGTGCGGCCGCTGGCCGAGGCGCCCGAGGTGGCGCCGTATTTCTCCCTGCTGGTGATCCACGGCGAGGGGGTGCGGCGATGAGCGGGCGACTGACCGTGGTCGGGGTCGGCCCGGCCGGGCCGGAATGGATCACCCCGGAGGTGACCGCGATCCTCGAGCGCGCCAGCGACCTGGTGGGCTACGGGCCGTATCTGGAGCGGGTGGCCGGGGCGCAGCACCGCGTGCATGCCTCGGACAACCGCGAGGAACTGGCGCGCGCGGCGCATGCCCTGGACATGGCCGCCGAGGGGCGCGACGTGGCGGTGATCTCCGGTGGCGACCCCGGCGTGTTCGCGATGGCGGCCGCGATCTTCGAGGCCCTGGACGGCGCCGAGCCGGGGCGCTGGGACGCGGTCGAGGTGGAGGTGGCCCCGGGGCTGTCGGCGATGCAGGCGGCCGCCGCGCAGCTGGGGGCGCCGCTGGGCAACGACTTCTGCGCGATCTCGCTGTCGGACAACCTCAAGCCGTGGCCGCTGATCGAGCGCCGGGTGCGGCTGGCGGCCGAGGCCGATTTCGCCATGGCCTTCTACAACCCGATCTCGCGTGCGCGGCCCTGGCAGCTGGGCGCGGCGCTGGACATCGTGCGCGAGGTCCAGGGACCGGACACCCTGGTGGTGCTGGCCACCGCGGTGGGCCGCGGCGAACGCGAAGAGGTGCAGGTGTCCAGCCTCGGCGCGGTGGACCCGGCCGCGGCCAACATGAGCACGCTGGTGATCGTCGGCGCCGCGTCCACCCGGGTGGTGGAACGCCCGTCGGGCCGGCGGCACGTGTACACCCCGCGCTATGTCGAGGCGCCGGACGCGCCGTGAGTGAGCGGCAGGTCCTGCAGCCAGTCGAGGACCGCCTGCGGGGTGTGCAAGCGGGGCACGCCGGGGGCATCCGGCGGGCGCTCCACCATCACCACCGGGATGCCGCGTTCGCGGGCCGCCTGCAGCTTGGCGGCGGTGGCCGCGCCGCCGCTGTCCTTGGTCACCAGCACGTCGATGGCGTGTTCGTCCAGCAGGCGGCGTTCGTCGGCCACGGTGAACGGGCCGCGGGTGTGGAGCCAGGTGACCCGGGGCAGGGCCGGCGGCGGCTCGGGCGGGTCGATGGTGCGGATCACGTAGTCCAGCGCGGGCGCGGCCTCGAACGCCTCCAGATGCTGGCGGCCGGTGGTCAGCAGCACGCGCCGGCCGAGCGGCGGCAGGGCGCGCGCGGCGGCCTCCAGATCGGGCACGCGCACCCAGTGGTCCCCGGGCCCCGCCTCCCACGCGGGCCGGGTCAGGCGGGCCAGGGGCACGCCGGCCTGGCGCGTGGCGGCGGCCGCGTTGGCCGAGATCTGCCGCGCGAACGGGTGGGTGGCGTCCACCAGGGCGTCGATCGCGTGTTCGCGCAGGTACGCGGCCAGGCCGTCGGCGCCGCCGAACCCGCCGCTGCGCCGTGGCAGCCGCGAGGGCGCCGGCTTGCGCGTGCGCCCGGCCAGCGAGACGGTGGCCTGCCACCGCGGGTGGCCGTCCAGCAGCGGTTCCAGTGCCGCGGCCTCGGTGGTGCCGCCCAGCACCAGCACCCGCCGCGGGCGCGGTTCGTGCGTGGAAGGGGATGAACGGGAGGTCATGAGGATGACAAGTGTAGCGAGGCCGAGCGCACGGACGCCATGGCTGAACATCGTCGGCGTGGGTGCGGACGGGCTGTCGGGGCTGGCGCCGGAGGCCCACGAGGCGGTGGCGCGGGCGACCACGGTGATCGGGGGTGCGCGGCATCTGGAGATGCTGCCGGAGCAGCCGGAGCAGGAGCGCCTGGTGTGGCCGTCGCCGCTGGAGACCGCGCTGGACTGGATCGAGGCGCGCGCCGGGCGGCCGCTGTGCGTGCTCGCCAGCGGCGACCCCTTCTGGTTCGGGGTGGGCGCGACCCTGATGCGGCGGTTTCCGGTGGAGGCCACGCGGGTGTTCCCGGCACCGTCGGCGTTCAGCCTGGCCGCCGCGCATATGGGCTGGCCGCTGCAGCAGACCCGGTGCCTGTCGGTGCACGGGCGGCCGATGGAGGCGCTGAGGCCCTGGCTGCACGACGGCGCACGCCTGCTGATCCTGAGTCGCGACGGCGAGACCCCCGGGGAGCTGGCGCGCTGGCTGTGCGAGCTGGGCTTCGGCGCCTCGACCCTGACCGTGCTGGAGCAGCTGGGCGCGGCGGCCGAGGGCGAGGTGAGCGCCACCGCGCAGGATTGGCCCGAGGTCGCGGTGGATCCCCTGAATACCATCGCCCTGGAATGCCGCGCGGCGCCGAGCGCCGCGGTGATCGCGGCCAGCGCCGGACGCCCGGAGGCGCAGTTCGAGCAGGACGGCCAGATCACCAAGCGCGAGGTGCGCGCGGTGACCCTGGCCCTGCTGGCCCCCGGTCGCGGCGAGCGGCTGTGGGATATCGGCGCCGGTTCCGGCTCCATCGGCATCGAGTGGACGCTGGCGGATGCGGACAACCGCGCCGTGGCCATCGAACCGCGTGCGGAGCGTCTGGAACGGATCGGGCGCAATGCCAGCGCGCTGGGGGTGCCGGCCCTGCAATGTGTTCACGGGCGCGCGCCGGAGGCCCTGGACGGCCTGGCGCCGCCCGACGCGATCTTCATCGGCGGGGGCCTGACCACGCCGGGGCTGGTGGAACACTGCGTGGAGAGCCTGCGCCCGGGCGGCCGTCTGGTGGCCAACAGCGTGACCGTCGAGGGCGATGCGGTGCTGGCGGCGGCGCAGGAGCGCCACGGCGGCGAACTGACCCGCATCAACGTGAGCCGCGCGGAACCGCTGGGCGGGATGACGGGCTGGAAGCCGCTGCGGCCGGTGACGCTGTGGTCGCTGCGCGTCACCTGAATACGGCCGGGGTTCGGCTGGTGCCCGGTGTCGGCTTCGCCTCGGCTTGTGCCGCCGAGGAGCTGGAGGGCCTGATCCGCGAGACGCTGGCCGCGGCCCGCGCCGTGCTGCCGGCGCAGCGCGTCGCGGGGATCGAGGCCCGGCAGCTGGCGGCGCCGGCGCACAAGCGCGACAGCCACATGCTGGCGACAGTGGCACGAGGGCTGGAGCTGGCGCTGGTGTTCCCGTCGGCGGCGGCGCTGACGGATTGCGACGGCGCATTGCGCACGGAGTCGGCGCGCGCGCGGGCCGTCGCCGGGGTCGGCTCGGCGGCCGAGGCGGCGGCGCTGGCGGCGGCCGGCAAGGGCGCGCGGCTGCTGCTGCCGCGCCGTCTGTCGCCGCGGGCCAGCTGTGCCGTGGCCGTGGTGGAAACGTTTGGTGAATTCGAGGAGCAGTGATGACGGTTCATTTTGTCGGAGCGGGCCCCGGTGCGGCGGATCTGCTGACCCTGCGCGGGCGCGATCGCATCGCCGCCTGCCCGGTGTGCCTGTACGCCGGTTCGCTGGTGCCGGAGGCGGTGCTGGAACATGCCCCGGAGGGGGCGCGGGTGGTCAACACCGCGCCGCTGACGCTGGACGCGATCATGGAGGAGATCGAACGCGCCCACGCGGCGGGTCAGGATGTGGCGCGCCTGCACTCCGGCGACCTGTCGGTGTACAGCGCGCTGGGCGAGCAGATTCGCCGTCTGGAGGCGGCGGGGATCGACTACAGCATCACGCCCGGCGTGCCGGCGTTCTCCGCCGCGGCCGCGACCCTGGGGCGCGAGCTGACCGTGCCGGAGGTGGCGCAATCGGTGGTGCTGACGCGCACGCCGGGGCGGGCGTCGTCGATGCCGGAACGCGAGCAATTGACGAGCTTCGCGGCGACCGGGGCCACCCTGGCGATCCACCTGTCGCTGCACAACCTGCAGGCAGTGGTGGACGACCTGCGGCCGCACTATGGCTGCGACTGCCCGGTGGCGATCGTGTTTCGCGCCAGCTGGCCGGACGAGACCGTGGTGCGCGGTTCGCTGGGCAACATCGTGGAACGGGCGGAGACACTGACGACGCGGCGTTCGGCGCTGATCCTGGTGGGGCCGGCGCTGGACCCGGACGATTTCCGTGACAGCGCCCTGTACGACCCGGCGCACGTGCGCCGCTATCGCGGCATGGATTGCGACTGAGGGGCAGGGTGTTCGCCTGCAAGCAGGCTCCTACGGTTTCTTGCCACGTAGGAGCCTGCTTGCAGGCGAAGGGGCCGCCACGCGGCGGCCCCGTAGTGGTCGCGGGAATCAGCGGCGTCGGAAGTTGTCGTGGCAGGCCAGGCAATGGTGGCGTACGCCGTTCAGCGCCTCGGTAGCGCGGAGCTGGAACGCCGGGTCCTCCAGGTCTTCAGCCGCATCCACCTTCCTTTGTAGCTCGGTCGCCGCCTCGCGGTAAGACACCTTGTATTCGGCGAACTCCGGGTCCCCCCAGGCTGCGGGCAGAGCGCCGGGTTCGCCGTCCCGCGCCGGGGTCTCGCGCGCGAACCAGGTGCCGATGTCGTCGGCCCGCCGCGCCAGTTCGTCGGCCAGCTCGGGCAGGCGCTCGGCGAACGGTGCGTCATAACGCAGGATCTGCTCGATGCTGCGGTAGGTGGCCGAGGTGCCCTGCATGCTTTGCTGGCGGAAGCGCTGGAAGGCCTCGGTGGCGTCCACCGTGGCCGGGTCGTCCAGGGTCTCGCTGTAGTCGTCGCCCCAGGGCCCGGGCACCGGGACCGTGACCTCGCCGTCGCTGGCGGAGCCAGTTCCGGCGAACAGGATCAGGGCAAGGCCGGTCACCCACAGGGCCGGTGTAAAGGTGGTTCGAGTCATGTCGGATCTCCTTTCCGGTGTCAGAAGCGGAACTGGTGCTGGAGGTGCAGTTCCCAGGCCGAGGTGTCGGCATCGCGGTCCAGCCACATCAATTGGGTCTTCTGTCGCTGGCCGCGGTGATACCAGTTAAGGCCGGCGCCCCACTCGCGCTGCCAGCGCTCGTCGGTGCCGAGGTCGTCGCCGGCGTCGTGGCGCAGCACAGCGTGGCGTGCGGCGACCTCGATCCCCTCCCAGGGCAGTGCCTGGGCCAGCTCGAGTTCGGCGCCCAGGTCGTGGTAGGAGGGTCCGTGATCGGGCGATACGTCGCGGCGGAAGGCGGCAAATGAGATCGCGGTGCGGGCAAACTTGACGACGCTGTCGGCCGTTGCGGTGACCCAGTCGGCGCGCTGCTGGTCCACCCGGTCTTCCCGCCCGCGAGTCCAGTCGCGCAGGTGGTTGCGATTCGCCGCCTGCAGGCCGGCGCCCAGGGCCAGCGTGCGCTCCACGGGCTTGCCGACCGTGGTGTTGTCGCGCGGGACCGCACCCACGGGTGCCCAGGCCCCGCGGGCGCTGAACAGGTGGCCGGAGGTGGATGGGCGGTCGTCCCGCTGGTCCAGGCGGCCGCGGCCATCGAACACGCCGACGGCCCATGCCCGGTCCTCGCCATTACCCCCCAGAAGCGTGACACCGGTATCCCGTCCGGCCGGAACCTCGAACTGGTTCCCTGCGATGCTCAGTTCGGTGAACAGGCGGTTGGGTCCCCCAATGTCCCGCGGCAGGCCGAAGGGTACGGTGAACTGGCCGGCGCGCAGGTTGAGGGACTCGGTCAGCGAGTATTGGAGCCAGATATCGCGCATTGAGAGCTCGCCGCTACTGAAGTCGGGCTGCAGGCGGAAGCTCAGATCGGGATGGAAGAGAGTGCCCGTGGTATCCAGCCAGGCGCGGCGAAAGTCGAATTCGCTGGTGGCGTCCTCCTCGCCACGCTCGATGGCGTAGCGGCCCTGGATGAGCGGGTCCAGTGTGACGGCGAGCCCGTCGGCTTCACTGCCGAGTTCGAACTGTGCCTGGAGGGGGGAAGCCCCGCCACTGGCGATCAACAGGCCGAGAAGGGTCGGGGCCGGAGCCAGGAGTGGCAATCGGCCGGGTCGTCGAGTCGGTTTGTTCAAGGTTTGTCTCCCTGGGACGCACACCCCGTGCGTCGTGGATGGAACGACGCAGGGTCAGCCAGGGGAGGTCGGGGAGTAGACACAGAAGCCCGACCCGCCCGCTTGCCCACCGCAGCGTCGGGTTCCCTCCTGGCCGGTCTCCGGACTCGTGAAGCGGGCGGGGTGCCCGGGCGGATCGCCTTCCCACGCCGGGTCGCGGCGCAGTGGTTCTCGATCCGTTGTCTTCACCTACCGTTGCGGGGGCAGTGCCGGCATTGCGAAAGGGTGTTCGCGCACCGGCTTCCCGATTATCCCCGGCGATGGAACGCCAGGGCACCTGGAGGCGGGGCGCAGGTTACTGGGGGCCAACGAGGCTGGCAAGAGGCGCGCTTCATGAACGACGAACCGGGTTGATTGATCTGGATCAACGGTGGGGGCGATTTCGCTGGTCGATCGAATCCCGGGTCGATAGGGTGGGATTCAGGTGGTTTGGACCGAGTCTATATCGGTCTTCGCCGATGCTGATCCAATCTCAGGGAGACCCGCCATGATCCGACGTTCCTATCTGCGCAGCGCCATCCTTTCGGCCTGCACCGCCCTGGCACTGGGCGTGGCCGCACCCGCCGTCGCGGATACCGATTACTCCCAGTACCGGGATGTGTTCGAGCCGCTGCCGGCGTTGCCGCCGATCCCTGCCGATAACTCCATGACCAAGGAGAAGATCGAGTTGGGCAAGATGCTGTTCTTCGAGCCGCGCATCTCCAGCTCCGGTGTGATCTCCTGCGCGACCTGCCACAACCCGGCGCTGGGCTGGGCGGACCGGATTCCGCGCGCGGTGGGCCATGACGGCCAGGTGGGCGAACGCAACACCCCGACCGTGCTGAACTCCGGGTTCTTCACCGCGCAGTTCTGGGATGGCCGTGAGGACGACCTGGAAGGCCAGGCGCTGGGCCCGATCCAGGATGCGATCGAGATGGCGATGCCTCTGGAAGAGGCGATCGAACGGCTGGAAGAATTCAACGAGTATCAGGAGAAGTTCGAGGCCGCCTATCCGGATTATGATGGCGACAACGTGATCAACAGCGATCACGTGGCCAAGGCCCTGGCGACCTTCCAGCGCACCCTGAACACGCCGAATTCGCCGCTGGATCGTTGGCTGGTGGGTGACGAGGGCGCAATGTCCGAGCAGCAGATGCGCGGAATGAAACTCTTCGCCGATAACGGCTGTGTGGCTTGTCACCGTGGCCCAGCGCTGACCGACAGCAACTTCCATCGCATCCAGGTGCCGGGCTCCGAGGACGAGGGCCGCTACCTGGTCACCGGCGAGGAGAGCGACCGCTTCGCGTTCAAGACCCCGACCCTGCGCAATGTGGCGCTGACCTATCCCTACATGAACAACGGCGAGACCGCTACGCTGGACGAGGCGATCCGCATCATGGGGCAGGAGATGCTGGGCATGGAGTTCAGCGACGATGAAGTTGCGGACCTGGAGGCCTTCATGCATGCGCTGACCGGTGACATGCCGCAGTTCGAGATCCCGTCACTGCCGTAAGCGACCGGTCGCCACTGGCGATGCCAAGCCCCCTCCGGGTCCGGAGGGGGCTTTTTTGTGTCGCCTATTCGACGGTGATGGTGATCTTGTCGGAGGTCACTGGCGGGTCGAAGCTGAGGTGGCGGTAGTCCATGAAGAGCAATTGCAGGGTGTGAGTACCCGGCTCCAGTTCGATCTCGCCTTCGGTCTGACCGCCTCCGAAGTGGCGCTTGTGGTCGGAGAAGGGGAGCGAGGCATCCAGGTCGACCTCGTCCAGCGGCTGGTTCACCAACAGGTGGTGATGCCCGGTGTTGTCGGCCTCGACGCCGGCCGGGGCCACGCCCATGCCGCGCAGGCCCATCTGGATCCGCACGGGACTCTCGATGGTGTCGCCATCCTGCGGGCTGATGAAGTACACCTTGGCTCCTTCGGGCGCCGGAACGCGGTCCGTGCTGGCCGCACTGCTTGCGGCTAGGGCGAATCCTCCAGTGACCAGAGCGATGGTCGCGAGGCGGGTGAGCGAAACGGATTTCATCACGACTCCTTCGGGCGATAGGGGCCCGTGTGTTGGCCTGTCTCGAGTATAGCCGGTGGAAACCGCGCTACCGGGTTATCGCCCTGTAGGGTTCTGCTACCCTAGGCGCCTTTGCTCACTACCCGTAATCGAGTGTCCCGCGCATGAGTTTCCGTACCCGTTTTGCCCCCAGTCCCACCGGTTATCTGCACATTGGTGGTGCCCGTACCGCATTGTTCTCCTGGTTGTACACCCGTCATCACGGCGGCGACTTCGTGCTCCGCATCGAGGACACCGATCTGGAGCGCAGCACTGCGGAGTCGGTGAACGCGATCCTGGAGGGCATGAACTGGCTCGGTCTGACCTACGACCACGGCCCCTTCTACCAGACCGAGCGCTTCGACCGGTACCGGGAGGTGATCGACCAGCTGATGGCCGCCGGCCACGCCTATCGCTGTTACTGCTCGAAGGATGAGCTGGACGCCATGCGCGAGGAGCAGAAGGCGCGCAAGGAGAAGCCGCGCTACGACGGTCGCTGCCGCGCCCGTACCGAGCCGCGCGAGGGCGTGGAGCCGGTCATTCGCTTTCGCACGCCGGACGAGGGCGTGACGGTCGTTGACGACATGGTGCGCGGCAAGGTCGCGTTCCAGAATCACGAGCTGGATGATCTCATCATCGCCCGCTCGGATGGCTCGCCGACCTACAACCTGACGGTGGTGGTGGACGACATGGACATGGGCATCACCCACGTGGTGCGCGGGGATGACCACCTGAACAACACGCCGCGCCAGATCAACATCCTCAAGGCGCTGGGCGTGGAGCCGCCGCGCTATGGCCACCTGCCGATGATCATGGGGCCCGACGGCGCCAAGCTGTCCAAACGCCACGGCGCGGTGTCGGTCATGCAGTACCGTGACGAGGGCTACCTGCCGGAGGCCCTGCTCAACTATCTGGTGCGCCTGGGCTGGGCGCATGGCGACCAGGAGATCTTCGGACTGGACGAACTGGTTCGCCTGTTCGATATCAAGGACGTGAACCAGTCCGCCTCCGCCATCAACCCGGACAAGCTCCTGTGGCTGAACCAGCACTACATCAAGACGCTGGACCCGGACCACGTCGCGCTGGAACTGGGCTGGCACCTGGGACAGCTGGGGATCGATCCCTCCGAAGGGCCGGAACTGCGCGACGTGGTCATCGCACAGCGCGAGCGGGCGCGTACCCTGCGCGAGATGGCCGAAAACAGTGTGTATTTCTATCGTGAGTTCGAGGACTACGACGAGAAGGCGGCGCGCAAGCAGCTGACCGCCGAGGCGCAGCCCGTGCTGCAAACCCTGCACGATGGCTTCAGCGCTCTCGGGGCGTGGGAGAAGGAGGCGCTGCACGAGGTGGTGGTGCACACCGGCGAGCGCCTGGAGCTCAAGCTCGGCAAGGTGGCGCAGCCCCTGCGCGTGGCCCTGACCGGCGGTACGGTGTCCCCGCCCATCGATGACACGTTGGTGCTCATTGGTCGCGAGCGCGTTCTGGCCCGTATCGACCGTGCGTTGCAGAAAATTTCCGCCGCAGCGGGTTGACACATTTGGGGGTGCTGGCTACAGTACGCGCTCGCCTGACACGGGGCCATAGCTCAGCTGGGAGAGCGCCTGCATGGCATGCAGGAGGTCGGCGGTTCGATCCCGCCTGGCTCCACCACTCAGGGGTACTGCGAGTTCATTAATGCATCGTTTTGGAGTCATATCGCTCTACGTTGGATTGGTGCTGGCAGTGATCGGATTGATCGGCGGATTCGGGCTGATGCTCACCGGGGAACAGACCTGGTCGAAGCCCCTCATCGCGCTGGTACCGGTCGGGTTTTTGCTGGTGTTCAACGGTCTGGTGACGACGCTTCTGCATCGCGCACCAGGTAGCGAGGAAGACCGGCCCAAGGGCCCACCCGAGTAAGACGAAAGTAAGAAGAAGACGTTGCCTCTACGTCCCCATCGTCTAGAGGCCTAGGACACCGCCCTTTCACGGCGGCGACCGGGGTTCGAATCCCCGTGGGGACGCCATATCCCGAAAAGGCCCGAACCGCAAGGTTCGGGCCTTTTTTTGGTTCATCGAAGGATACCGGGGAGGTGTTCGACCGCTGAAGGGCATCGTAGTCTCACGTGGAGCCAGGAAGGACACGGGAGAGAGCGATGCTGGACAAGAAGACGTTGCAGAAGCTGGGCGGCTGGGAAGGCTATCGGCTGGAGCGTGCAGTTTGGCCGGAGGAGGCCGGCGGCACGCTGGAGCTGCACCTGAAGCCGACGCGGCAGTGGATGCACTGCGAACGCTGCGGTCATCGGACCCGGCAGGTGCACGAGACGACGCTGCGGCGGGTGCGGGATCTTCCTCTGTTTGAGTACCGGGTGGTACTGGTGGTGCCGCGTCGCCGCGTGT